>JASJAL010000073.1 GCA_030067055.1 Kiloniellales bacterium
GTCGCCGCCGACCTCGCCGGCCAGGCCGAGCACGGGCCGGATTCGCCGGTCTGGCTGGTCACCACCAGCCGCGAGCTGGCCGAGCGGGTGCTGGAGATCATGCCCAGGGTGATCGCCGACCTGCCCGAGGTCGCGCGGAACGCGGCCGAGGCGGCCTGGCGCGACTTCGGCGAGGTGGTCCTGGCCGAGACCCGGGAAGAGGTCGCCGAGGTCTGCGACCGCTATGCGCCGGAACACCTTCAAGTCCAGGCCCGCGACCTCGATTGGTGGCTGGCCCGGCTGCGCAACTACGGCTCGCTGTTCCTGGGCGAAGAGACCACCGTGGCCTTCGGCGACAAGTGCTCCGGGCCCAACCACATCCTGCCGACCCGCGGTGCCGGCCGTTACTCCGGCGGGCTCAACGCCGGCAAGTTCATCAAGTCGCTGACCTACCAGCGCATGACCCGGGACGCGACCCGGGCAGTGGCGCCGGTGGCGGCGCGGATCTCCCGCCTCGAGGGCATGGAGGGCCACGCCCGGACCGGCGACATCCGCCTGGAGAAGTACTTCCCCGAGGACGAATTCCAGCTGGACCGGGGCAGCGTGACCTGATGGCCGAAGCCGCCCCTGTTCCGCCGCTTTCCAACCGCACGGTCTTCACCAAGGACCTCAGCGCGCCGGACCCGGTGCCGGAGGCGGGGATCGAGGCGGCGAACAAGCTCCTTCGCGACGGCCGCCTGTTCCGCTACGGCGAGGACCGCAACAGCCTGCCCGAGGCTGCCGTCTTCGAGGAGGAGTTCGCCGCCTGGCTCGGGTGCCGCTACGCCGTGGCCCTGAACTCGGGTGGCGGCGCGATCTTCCTGGCGCTCAAGGCGGCGGGCGTGGCACCGGGCGACAAGGTCTTGGTCAACGCCTTCACTCTGGCGCCAGTGCCGGGCGCCGTCGCCCACGCCGGTGCGCAGCCGGTCCTGGTCGAGGTCGACCGCAACTACCACATCGATCTGAACGACCTGGACCGCAAGGCCGCGGACTCGGGCGCCCGGGTCCTGCTGCTATCCTACATGCGCGGACACATCCCCGACATGGACCGCCTGCTCGAGGTCTGCCGCCGCCACGACCTGATCCTGATCGAGGACTGCGCGCACACCATGGGCGCGCGCTGGGACGGTCGTCTCAGCGGCACTTTCGGCGAGGTGTCCTGCTTCAGCAGCCAGACCTTCAAGCACATCAACTCGGGCGAGGGCGGAATCCTGGCGACCGACGATCCGGACATCGCGGCCAAGGCGATCCTGCATTCCGGTAGCTACATGCTCTACGCCCAGCATCGGGCCCGGCCGCCGCTCGAGGTCTTCGAGCGGCACAAGTACGACACGCCGAACTTTTCGATGCGGATGTCGAGCCTCTCGGCCGCCCTGCTGCGCCCGCAGCTGGCGGAACTGGAGACCCGCATCGCGGCCTGGCGGCGGATCTACCGCCAGCTGGAAGGGCTGCTCAATCGGATCGACCACATCACCGTTCCGGCGCGCTCGCCCAAGGAAGATTTCGTGCCGAGCTCGCTGCAGTTCACGCTGAGCGGCCTGACGCCGGAGCAGATCCAGGGCTTCCTCGAGGACTGCGATCGCCACGGCGTGCACATCAAGTGGTTCGGGCGCGCCGAGCCGGTCGGCTTCACCTCCACCCATCACCACTGGCGTTATCTCGAAGCAACGCAGGACCTGCCCGGTTCCGAGTCCGTGCTGCACGGGCTCTGCGACCTTCGCCTGCCCTCAAACCTGCACGCAGAGGACTGCGCGACCCTGGCGCGGGTCCTCGCCGAATCCATGGCGCAGGTGAACGGGCGGGACGGTGGGTCCTAGTCTCCGAGTCCTGATCCGGTCTGCTATTCCACCTTCTCGTAGAAGCTAGCATCGACGGTGGCGCTGTAGTCCTCCAGCGCGCGGTCAATCTTTCCCTGCGCCTGGAAAAAGTCCGCCACTTCCTTGAGGAAGGTCTGGATGCCGCCGCCCATCCAGCGTTCGGTCAATTGGTCGTCGCGGGTATAGAAATCGAAGAGCGAGAGCACGATGTCCGACTGCTTGAGCTCCAAGCCGGCCGCCTTCGCGATGATCGGCCGGGCCTTGTCCGGCTCGTCGTCGAGGTACTCGATGGTCCGGTCGGTCACCGCCAGGAACTTGACCACCAGCTCGGGATGCTCGGCCGCGAAGTCGTTGGTCACCGCGATGACGTCGAAGGCGCGGATTCCCAGGCGGTCCTGCTCGTTTGCGGAGAGCAGTTCCCAGCCGTGGCCCTTCATGCGCCGAAGCGGCCCGCCCCAGGAACAGCCCATGGCGAGCTCGCCGCGAATGAAAACGTCATCGATGTCGTGCGGCGACATGTCCACCACCTCGACCTTGTCGACGTCGACGCCCAGGAAGACCAGGCTGCGCAGCATCTTGTAGTGGGTAACGGTGTTCAGCGGCACGGCCACCTTTCGCCCCTCGAGCTCGTGGGCGTTGGCGCGATCGATCGCTTCCTTCTTGTAGATGACGCAGTTGTCGGCGCCGCCGGTGTCGACGGCCATCCCGACCACCTTGATCGGCGCGCCGGCGGTGACCGCCAGGGCGAAGGGAACCACCCCCATGGAATAGGAGATCTGAACCTCGCCACTGACCATGGCCTCGGCCATCTCAACGCCGGTGTTGAAGGCGCGCCACTCCAGCTCGACGCCGAGCGCTTCGTCGTACCACTTCTCCGCCTGGGCAACCTGGTTGGCGGTCGGCCATTCGTGGAAATAGGCGACGGTGATCTTGTCGGGAGCGGCGGCGGTGGCAATGCCCGTCACTGCGCCCAGAGCCGAAGCCGCGAAGAGTATCGACGCTAGAAAGCTTTTCATCTCTCTTCCTCCAGCGGGTCGGTCGCGCCAACTGTCTGCAGCCCGCAATCCCGGCCGCAAAGCCGTGCAGCGCCGCTATTCGGGCTCCGCCAGCGGCACGATCAGGGTCGGCACGTGGGAACGCCGCAGAACGCTCTTCGCGACCGAGCCGAGGAAGGTGTGGCTCAGCCCACGCTCGTGCGAGCCCATGACGATGAGGTCGCAGTTGTGCTGCTTGGCGGACTTGAGGATTTCCTCGGCCGGGTAAGCCTCGCAGACGGTGATCGACTTGATCTGCGCGCGTAGCTTCTGGTCTTCCGGGGACTGCTGTGCCCAGAAGATGTCCTGCCGCTCGTTCATCAGTTTCCGCGCCTTTTCCACTCGTAGATCGATGATCTCGTGGCGCTTCTTCTCGTCCAGAAGATAGGCCTGGAGCGTGAAGGCGGCGTCGTCGGAGAGCTTCTCCAGGACGTGGAGCAGGTGCAGGTCGGCCCCGGTCAGCTTCGCCAGATAAGCCGCATAGCCGAAGGCGATGAGGGAGTTCTGGGAGAGATCGGTGCTGTAGAGCAGGTTCTTTATGTCATGTTGCATCGGTTTCGTTCCTTATCCCGCGGTGACGCCGATCAGTATCCGAAGAAGCGCGGCAGCCAGAGGACGATCTCCGGGAAGAAGGCGATGACGAAGACCGCGATCGCGTTGACCGTCGCGAAGGGCAGCGCCTTGATGGATATCTCCTCGATCGAGGTGTTGGAGATCCCCGAGGCGATGAAGAGGTTCTCGCCGAGCGGCGGGGTCTGGAAGCCGATGCCCAGCGCGCAAACCATGACGACACCGAAGTGGACCGGATCGATGCCCAGGCTGTAGGCGATCGGCAGCAGCACGGGCGTCAGGATCAGGATCGTGGCCAGGGTCTCCATGAACATGCCGACGAAAAGCAGGAAGAGAATCAGCATGGACCAGATCAGGTAGATGTTCTGGGTCGCGCTGAGCATCGCCTCGGCGATGATCGCGGGGATCTGGTTCTCGACCAGAAGCCGGCCGAAGACCGTAGCGGTAAAAAGGATCAGCAGTACGCGGCCGGTCAGCCAGGTCGTGGTCTCCAGCGAACGCCCCAGCGCCTTCATGTCCAGTTCGCGATAGACGAAGAAGCCGATGACCAGGGTGTAGAAGATCGCGACGATCGCCGCCTCGGTCGGGGTGAAGAAACCCGAGTAGATGCCGCCCAGAATGACCACCGGCGCCAGGATGGCCCAGAAGCCCTTGTAAAGGGTGCAGAAGATGTTGCGGGCCGAGAAGCCCTCGGCCGAGCCCTTGTAGCCGCGCTTCTTGCAGGTGATGTAGTTCATGATCAGCAGGCTGCCGGAGATCACCAGCCCGGGCAGAACGCCGGCGATGAAGAGCTTCGGAATCGACACCGACTGGAAGACGCCGAACTTCTCGACCGCTTCCGGCGGCGGCTGCATGCCCAGCGCGGCGATCCCAAAGATCACCATCGGGATGGAGGGCGGAATGATGATTCCGAGGCTGCCGGAGGAGGCCGTGATGGCCGAGGCGATGCCCTTGTCGTAGCCGCGTTCGATCATGGCCGGGATCATCAGCATGCCGACGGCTGCCGTCGTCGCCGGGCCGGAACCGGAGATGGCACCGAAGAAGAGGCAGGCGAAGACCGCGGCCGCAGAGATGCCGCCGGTGAAGGGACCGGCGAAGCTCTCGGCGACGTTGACCAGCCGCCGGGAAATACCGGCTGCCTCCATCAGGGCGCCCGCCAGGATGAAAGCCGGCAGCGCCATAAGGGGAAAGGATCCGACCGAGGTGAAGGCGATCTGGACGAACTTGATCGGATTCTCGTCCAGATAAATAAAGGAGATCATGGCGGAGACGCCGAGCGCCACGGTGATCGGGGCGCCCATGACCAGGAGCCCCAGAAATGTTCCGAAAAGAATGAGAACGATGGTCGCTTCCATGAGACGCTCCCCGTCATCGCGGGCCCAACACCCGCGGCCTCCCTACGCCGGATGGTTATTGTTGGTCGGCTCCGGCAGCCGACTCAGTCCCGGCCTTCCTGAATCATCTTCTCGACTTCCGCCTTCTCGGGATCCCGGACGTCGATGCCTTTGACGAGCTTTAGGTAGTTCGCCTGGATGATTCGGATGGTCATCAAGGTGAAGGCGATCGGCAGGATCAAATAGATGTACTTCATCGGAATGCCGAGCGTCTGGGACTTCCAGAACAGGTTCATCTTGAAGAAGACGAAATTGAAGCTCAGGTAGACGAAGTAGACGTTGAAGGCGATCCAGAAGAGGTCTGCGATTCCTTCGATGACGTCCGCGACCCGCTTCGGCAGCTTGTTGAACTGGAAGGTCACGCGATTGTGGGCGTAGAGCTTCGCGGCGTAGCTCGCCCCGAAGAACACGAACCAGACGAACATGTAGGTCGCCAGCTCCTCGCTCCAGGAGAAGGAGTAGTTGAAGAGCTCCCGCGACAGGATCTGGGCGAACAGCAGGACAACGAAGAGCGCCAGCAACGTGCGGCAGATGTAGCTCTCTATGTTGTCGAGAATCCGATAGATGGTGCGGGCCATGGCCTTGCCTCCTCCCGCTTGAAGAGTGCGCCCCGGCGGGCCGTTTAGGCCCGAGGACCGCCCTGCCCGCAGGGCGCACTCTTTGGCTCGTTCAAGCGTCCTGGTGAGCTTGCCTTGAACTCACGGCCTTATTTCACCGGAGGACGGCCGAGAGATTCGAGGACGGCGTTGACCTTCTCCACGCCGCCGACGCTGTCGTAGAACTTGGGCCAGACCTTTGTGGTCGCCGCCTCGATCCATTCCTTCTCTTCGTTGGCCGGATCGACGATCTCCATGCCTTTGGAGATCAGGTCTTCCTTCAGGCGGGCTTCGGTGTCGGCCAGATACTGAGCGCTGAACGCCGTAGCGGCCTGGCCGGCCTCGAGGATTGCCTTCTGGACCTCTTCGGACTGATCCTGGAACACCGACTCGCTGACGATGATCGGCTCCAGCAGGAAGAGGTAGCGAAGGTTCGTGATGTACTTCTGCACCTCGTAGAACTTCATCGCGTGGATCGTGATGTAGGGGGTGTCCTGTCCATCGACGACGCCCTGCTGGAGGGCGGTGAAGGTCTCGGACCACGCCATGGGCGTCGGGTTGTTGCCCCAGGAATTGTAGGTGTCGATCATGATCTCGTTCTTCGGAACGCGAACCACGATGTCCTTAAGGTCATCCATGGTCTTGATCGGCTTCTTGGAGTTCGACAGAACGCGATAGCCGGCGTAGGACCAGGCCACGATGCGGACGCCGGCGTCGCGGATCGTGTTCTCGACCAACTCCTTGCCGACATCGCCCTGGGTGAGCTTCACGGCCTCGTCGAGGCTGAGAATCATGTAGGGAAGAGTGAACATGCCGACGGTCGGCGAGAATGGGGTGATGTTGTTGATCGCCAGGACCGAGAAATCCAAAGTCCCGATGGCCGCGTCGTTGACCGTGTCCTGCTCGCTGCCGAGCTGGCCGTTGTGGAACATCTTGATGTCGTGCTTGTCGCCGGTCCTCGCCTTGAACTCCTCGGCGAACTTCTTGCCGGCGGCATCCTGGGTGCCGCCGGCCGCGTCGCCCAGAGCCATCTTGAAAGTCTTTGCTGAAACGTCGGCGGAGATGCCGAAAAGCAATGCCACGGCGAGGCCCGCCGCGGCGACGTATTTACCCGCAAACTGCATCTTTAAGCTCCCTGTCTCGCACCGAGGGTCTAGACGCCGTCCGGCTTCGCCAAGTCCGCTTGCACTAGGTCGGTCCGCTGGACCCGCGAAACCTTCGTGATGCGATGCCTACCCCTGCCGGTGGTCCGGCTGATTATTTGGTCGCAGACCAAGCTTCAGCCTAGCTGCGTTGGTTGTTGGATCAAGTGGTTAACGCTACCATGACCGTCATGTTTCATGTATGGTGGAATCTAGAACGATAGTTTCACCAATGTGAAACATAGCGAATGGTTCGAAAAGCGCTTCTCGGTCGCGTCAGCGATGTCGACATTCGCTTGTTGCGCGTTTTTCGTGCCGTCGTCGCCTGCGGTGGCGTCTCTGCCGCCGAACTCGAGCTCAACATCGGCCG
Source organism: Kiloniellales bacterium (assembly GCA_030067055.1). The sequence continues at coordinate 6,942 of JASJAL010000073.1, forward strand.
CTCCACCATCAGCCGTCACCTCACCGATCTTGAGCTGCGGCTGGGGGTCAAGCTTTGCGATCGCGGGCCCGCCGGCTTCGCCCTGACGCCCGAGGGCGAGCAGATCCTCGAGGCCTCGTCCCGCCTCCTGGCCGCAATCAACAGCTTCCGAGCCAGCGTCGACGAGGTCCACCAGCGGCTCAGCGGACAGCTCTCCATAGCGCTCTTCGACAAGATGGTCTCCAACCCCGAGGCCCGTCTCTCCGATGCCATTGCGGCTTTCGATGAGATCGCGCCCGAGGTCGTCATCGAGCTCCACAAGGAACCGGTCAACGTCATCGAAAACGAGCTGCTCAGCGGGCGCTTCGATCTGGCGATCATTCCGACCCACCGGCAGTCGAACAGCCTGGATTATTTTCCTCTCTATGCGGAACAGATGTATCTCTACTGTGGCCGCGGCCATCCCCTGTTCGGCCGGCCGACGGACGAAATCCGGCAGGCCGAGGTGCGCCACTTCAAGTACGCGGGCATAGGCTTTCATTCCCCGAACATGATCGTCAGCCAGCGGCTGAACCTGACACGCAAGGCCGATGTCTTCGACGAGGAGGCCCTGGCCGCGCTGATCCTCTCGGGGCGCTATCTCGGCTTCTTGCCGGATCACTACGCCGAGCCCTTCGTCGGGCGCGGCGAAATGGGGCGGTTGCGCCCCGACATCTATCACTACCAGAGCGATCATGCGGCGATACTGCGCCGCACCCCGAGCCCGTCCAGGCTGGTGCAGAAGTTCCTGGATTGCCTGCGCCAGGCCCACGCCGGCGCGGGACCGCCCACCTGATGGGCCGCCTCGGAGCGGCGCCCTTGCCCCTTCACGCCTTGGCTCAGTCAGGAAGGGGCGGCATCCGCGCTGCCTGGAGCCGCTCTGGACCGGGTTTCGCTTGGTCACTGGCCCTAGTGCCGGACTAGGTTCATGATAGGCTGCAAATAGGGAAGGCAAGGCGTAAAGCCGAGGGGAGGCGTCAAGACAATGGAAAGCGACGTCATTGAGCTGCGTGGGGTCTGGAAGATCTTCGGGGACCGCGCCAAGGAGGCGCTGGCCGCGGTTCGCAGCGAGAACCTGAGCAAGGCCGAGATCCTGGAGCGCTTCGACTGCGTGGTCGGCGTGGTCGATGCCAGCTTCAACGTTCATCGCGGCGAAATCTTCTGCGTCATGGGGCTGTCGGGCAGCGGCAAGTCGACACTGGTCCGGCACATCAACCGGCTGCTGGAGCCGACTGCCGGCGAGATCCTCATCAACGGCCAGGACGTCATGGCCAAGAACGAGGAGGAGCTGCGCCTCCTGCGGGCCGAGAAGATCGGCATGGTGTTCCAGAACATCGCCCTGCTGCCGCATCGCACGGTCCGCGACAACGTCGCCCTGCCACTTGAGGTCCAGGGCATGAGCAAGATGGAGCGCTGGGACGTCGCCGAGAAGTGCCTCGAAATCGTCGAGCTCAACGGCTGGGAGGATAAGTTCGCCCACGAACTCTCCGGCGGCATGCAGCAGCGGGTCGGCCTGGCGCGTGCGATCGCGGCGGATCCAGACATCCTGTTGATGGATGAGCCCTTTTCGGCGCTCGATCCCCTGATCCGGCGCCAGCTGCAGGACCAGTTCATGGACCTGTCCCAGCGGCTGAAGAAGACCACGGTCTTCATCACCCACGACCTCGACGAGGCGATCCGGATCGGCGACCGCATCGCGATCATGAAGGACGGCGTGATCGTCCAGATCGGCACGCCCGAGAAGATCGTCACCGAGCCGGCCGACGACTACGTCGCCGACTTCGTGGCCGGCATCTCCCGGCTCAAGCTGGTCTTCGCGCACTCGATCATGGAGCCGATCGAAGCTTACAAGGCCAATGGCCACGACAGCCTGGACGGTGCGCCGCGGGTCACCGAGGACACCGACCTCGACCACCTGATCGACGTCGCGGTCGACACCGAGGGACCGATGGTGGTGATCGACGGCGACAAGAAGGAGATCGGGGTCATCACCAAGGCCGACCTTCTCCATGGCATCCAGGGCGGAAAGGGGTAAGCGAGATGGCAACGGAAGTCAGTCTATCGAGCGTGGACGCCCCGGATACCGAGGCGGCGCAGAGCGCGGCGACCAAGGGCGATGCCCTGATCGCCGAGTTCGCAGTGCAGAATTCCGAGCACTACATCAAGGCCTTCAACAAGATCGGCGCGACCCAGGGCTACGTCTTCACCTTCAACCTCTGGGCCGCGATCCTCGGCCCGCTCTGGGCCGGGGCGCGCAGCCTCTGGGGCCTGTTCTGGCTCTTCGCGCTGGCCGAACTCTTCGCCATCGTGCAGCTCGGCCGCGGTCTCTGGGGGGACCTCGGTGCCGACAAGGTGGCGCAGGCCGAAAAGCTCATGACCCGGGCAACCGAGCGCCAGGAAGCGGCGATCGAGGCGATCAAGAACGCCGCGACCAACGCCGAGGCCCTGCAGAAAAGCGCCGAAACCCTCGGGCGTGCGGCGGAGAACGCGATGCTGGCGGCCGAAGCGGCCGTGGCCCAGGGGCCGAAGCTCACAATAATTGGCCTCGTGATCCTGGTCCTGGTCAAGGCGATCCAGGGCATGACCGCCGACTGGGCGCTGGAGCGGCGCTTCGTCCACTGGCGCGCCGACCGGTCGCTCAAGGCCGGGATCAGCCAGGGCGGCTTCATCGGTGCGGCCCTGCTCGCCTACGTCGCCATCTACCCCATGACCATCTACCGCTTCACGGTTGCCAAGCCGGCCGAGTTCTTCACCGAGTTCCTCGCGGTCTTCCCGTCCAATCGGGACTTCCGGGTCTCGGTCGCGACCGAGCTGGACAAGGGCTTCGACTTCGTGACCATCAACGGCGAGGCGCTCTTCGATTCCATCGTCTTCGCCATCCGTGTGCTGCTGGATGGGCTGGAGGTCATGCTGGTCTCGACGCCCTGGCCGGTGGTTATGGCGGTCATCGTGGTGCTGGCCTGGCGTCTGGCCGGCCCGCGGGTCGCGATCTTCACCGTGGCGGCGCTGGCCTACCTGGCCTTCCTCGGATTCTGGGAAAAGTCCATGGCGACGGTCGCGCTGCTCGGCGCGGCGGCCTTCATCTGCATCGCCATCGGCATCCCGATCGGGATCTGGTGCGCCAAGAGCAAGCGGGCCTTCGCCGTCGTCCGGCCGATCCTGGACTTCATGCAGACCATGCCGGCCTTCGTCTATCTGATCCCGGTCATCGCCTTCTTCGGCACCGGCAAGCCGCCGGGAATCCTGGCCACGCTGATCTTCGGCATGCCGCCGGTCATCCGCCTGACGGTGCTGGGTCTGCGCGGTGTCCCGCCGCACGTCCGCGAGGCGGCCATGGCCTTCGGGGCGAACAAACGATTCCTGCTGTTCAAGGTCGACCTGCCTCTGGCCCTGCCGTCGATCATGACCGGCATCAACCAGACCATCCTGATGTGCCTGTCCATGGTCGTCATCGCCTCGCTGATCGGCGCCAAGGGCCTGGGCGAGGACGTGCTGGAAGCGCTGCAGTACGCGGCCGAGGGACAGGGCATGCTGGCCGGTTTCGCGATCCTGTTCTGCGCCATGATCCTGGACCGCATCGTCCAGGGGCGTAGCGGACCGGCTTGAGGCGTAACCGCAAGGAAGAACCAAAAGCGAAATGAAGCAAGGAGGCTCATAGATGTTGAAACACGTCACACGTTTTGCTGCCGCGGCAATAGCCGTGGCGGGCTTTTCGACCGCGGCGGCGGCGCAGGACAAGGTCACAATCGGCGTGCCGAACTGGCCCTCGGTGAACATCACCGCCAACGTCATCAAGGTCATCGCCGAGGAGAACTTCGGCACCGAGGTCGAGCTGGTGCCCGGCACCAACGCGGTCGTCTTCAAGGCCATGGACCGGGCCAAGGGCGACATCGACGTGCATCCCGAAGTCTGGATGCCGAACCAGGAGAACCTGGCCAAGGAATACGTCGAGACCAAGAAATCGGTCGTGATGAGCGACCAGCCTTATGCCGCCGTTCAGGGCATCTGCGTGACCAAGCAGACCGCCGACGAGCACGGCATCACCTCGATCACCCAGCTGGTCAACCCCGACGTCTCCGCGCTCTTCGATTCCAACGGCGACGGCAAGGGCGAGCTCTGGGTCGGCGCCCCGGGCTGGGCCTCGACCAACGTCGAGAAGGTCAAGGCGCGCGGCTACGGCTACGACCAGTTCTTCGAGCTGACCACCATCGAGGAGACCCTGGTCCTGGCGCAGCTCGACGACGCGGTGACCAAGAAGCGGCCCTTCGTGTTCTTCTGCTACGGCCCGCACCACATGTTCCAGCTCCACGAGCTGGTCCAGCTGGAAGAGCCGGCCTACGACAAGTCGCGCTGGACCATGGTGCAGCCGACCGACGATCCGGACTGGTTCAACAAGTCCAGCATCGACGTCGCCTGGCCGCCGACCAAGGTGCACATCGCCTACTCCAAGTCTCTGGACACGCGCGCGCCGGAGGTGGCCGCGTTGCTGGGCAACATCCAGATGAATTCCGCGCTGGTCAGCGCCTGGACCTACGCCTTGGTGGTCGACAAGGAAGAGCCGGGCGAATACGCCAAGAAGTGGGTGTCGGAGAACACCGAGATCGTCAACAAGTGGCTCGGTCTCTGAGAATCCGCTGACCGACTTGCCGAACCTCGGGGGCGCTGTCCGCAGCGCCCCCGGGCCTTTCATCGACTGGCTCGAGATGTGGCCAGTCAGGCACGACGCTCTCCAAGGGGCGAGATTGGAACGGGGCACATGCTGAAGAAGATCCTGGTGGCGATCGACGGCTCGCAGCCGTCCCAGCGCGCCCTCGACATGGGTGCCCAGATCGCCGAGAAGTTCGATGCCGTCCTGGTCCTGATCTACGTGATCCGGGACATGCAGCTGCCCGAGAGCCTGCGCCAGATGGCGGAGGTCGAGCTGGTGCAGGAGTCTCGCCTGACCACCCTGCAGAAGATCGGCCAGACGATCCTGGCCGAGGCCGCCACGCGGGCCAAAAAGCAGGGTGCGAAGGACGTCCGCAACGAGGTCCGGCCCGGCGATCCGGCCGGCGCCATCCTGCGCTACGTTGCCGAGAACGGCGTCGATCTCATCGTCATGGGCTCGCGCGGCCTGGGCGATGTGGAGAGCATGCTGCTGGGCAGCGTCTCCCGCAAGGTCAGCAACCTGGCCAAGGTCGGCTGCCTGACCGTGCGCTAGGCGCGGGAGGCGTCCGAATGTCCGAGGTTCCCGCGCAGCTCCAGAACTGGGGCATCGACAGCGAGTACGGCACCCTGCGTGACGTCCTCTTGGGGCGTCCCGACTTCTACCGCTGGGAGGATGCCGGCCCGATCGCCCGGCGGACGCTGCAGAACGCAGAGCAGCTGGGCGTGAAGTTCGATCTCCAGCTGGCCCAGGCGCAGCACGCCGAGATGGTGCGCTGCTACGAGGACGCCGGCGTCGCCTGCCACTACCTCGACGCCGACGAGGTCCTGCACCGCAACTTCTTCGCCCGCGACTCCAGCTTCATGACCCCCTTCGGCCCGGTGATCTGCCACATGCAGCTGAAGAGCCGGCGCGCCGACTACGTGACCGCCATCAAGTTCTACCAGGACCGCGGGATCCCGATCTTCCGGATGGTCACCGCCGGCCACTTCGAAGGCGGCGACTTCGTCATCCTCGAGCCGGGCGTCGCCTTGATCGGCTACAGCACCCAACGCTCCGAGCAGGCCGGCGCCGAGCAGGTCGCCGGCTGGATGCGCGAACAGGGCTGGGAGGCGCAGGTCGCGCCGATTCCGGATCACTTCATCCACATGGACGCCCTGATCTCCATGGTCGCGCCGAAGCTCGCCGTCGCCTGTACCGAGGCCCTGGAGCCTTGGCTGCTCGACTGGCTGCGCGCCAAGGAGATCGAGTTCATCGAGGTCGGCTACGCCGACTGCGCGCGCAACCTGGCGGTCAACCTGGTCGCCCTCGGCGAGGGCCGCGTGCTGTCCATGGCCAGCAGCCCCGAGGTCAACCGCCGCCTCGAAGAGCGCGGCTTCCAGGTCTATGCGCCCGACATGTCCATGTTCACCCTGGGTGGCGGTGGCGTTCATTGTCTAAGCCAGTCGCTTTGCCGCGATCCGGCGCCGCGCTGATGTCCTAAGCTTCGAGGGGCAATAAGCGAAGGAGCCGGTCCTTGAAGCGGCTTGAAGGCAGAATTGCGGCGGTCACCGGTGGCGCCTCGGGATTCGGGGCGGCGATCGTCCGCCGTTTCGTCGATGAAGGCGCGCGGGTCGTGATCGCCGACCTCGACGCGGAAAAGGGCAGCGCTTTTGCCGCGACCGCCCCTGAGACCACGGCCTTCATGAAGACCGACGTGACCTCGGCCGAAGACATCCGTGCCATGATCGACCTTGCGGAGGAGCGCTTCGGCGCCCTCGACATCCTGGTCAACAACGCCGGCGTTGGGCAAAGGCCGCAGCCGCTGGCGGAGGTTGCCGAGGCCGACTACGAGCGGATTCTGGACGCCAACCTGCGGAGCGTTGTCCTCGGCTGCCAGGCCGCTTTGCCGGTGTTTCGCCGACAGGGCCGGGGCACGATCATCAACACGGCCTCCGGTATCGCCTTGACGCCCCGCCCGCAGCTTCTGCTCTACGCCGCGTCCAAGGGCGCGGTGGTGGCCTTCACCAAGGGCCTGGCGATGGAACTCGCGCCCGAGGGCTTCCGGGTCAACGCGCTTTGCCCGGCGATCGCCGACACGCCCATGCTGACCGAGTTCATGGGTGGCGTTGCCTCCGACGAAGCCCGCGATGCCTTCACCGCCGGGATTCCCCTGGGCCGCCTGGTCGCGCCGGAGGACGTGGCCGCGGCCGCCGCCTACCTGGCCTCGGACGACGCGGCCATGGTCACGGGCACCTGCCTGGCCGTCGACGGCGGCCGCTGTATATGAGGCGGGGAGGATGACATGACCAGCCAGGAAAGACGCCGGCGGGGCCGCGCCCGGAAAGCCAAGCTTGCCGAGCGCGGACGGTCGCATTCCGGCGGTCCCTCGGCGGTGGCGCCCGGTCTGGTCGGCGGCCGCTACCTGCCGCTCTCGGACCGGGACCTGGCGCGGATTCACGATGCCGCCCTGGAAGTCCTGGAGCGGGTCGGCATGGCGGACGCCACGCCGGCGCTCCGGGAGCTTGCCCTGGCCAAGGGCGCCCGGGTCGACGGCAAGGGCCGGCTCTGCTTCCCCCGAAGCCTGGTCGAGGACGTCGTCGCCGGCGCCGCGCACGGCATGACCCTGCACGCCCGCAATCCCGACAAGGACCTCGAGGTCTCCGGCCGGCGCGTACACTTCGGCACCGGCGGCGCCGCGGTCAAGGTCCTGGACCCCGACGACGGCCGCTACCGCGATGCCAGCCTGGTCGATCTCTATGACTTCGCACGCCTGGCCGACCGTCTGGACAACGTGCACTGGTTCACCCGTTGTGTCATCGCGACCGAGCTCTCGGATTCGCTCGAACTCGACCTCAACACCGCCTACGCCTGCCTCGCCGGCACCGACAAGCATCTCGGCACCGCCATCACCGAGGCCGAGAACGTCGCGCCGGTTATCGGCCTCTTCGACAAGGTCCTGGGCGGCGAGGGGGCCTTCGCCCGGCGGCCGATCTGCAAGCTGCACTCGAGCCCCATCGTGCCGCCGCTGCGCTACGGCGCCGAGGCCTGCGACACCATCTTCGAGGCGGTTCGCCACGGCATGCCGATCAATGCCATCACCGCGGGTCAGTCCGGCGCGACCGCACCGGCGGCCCTGGCCGGGACCCTGGTCCAGACCGTGGCCGAGACTCTCGCGGCGCTGATCCTGGTCAACCTGATCCGTCCCGGCCATCCCTTCATCTTCAGCAACTGGCCGATGGTCTCGGACCTGCGCACCGGCGCTTTTTCCGGTGGCGGCGGCGAGGAGGCGATCCTCAACGCGGCCGCCGCCCAAATCGCCAACTTCTATGACCTGCCCAGCGGCGTGGCCGCCGGCATGGCGGACTCCAAGATTCCGGACGAGCAAGCCGGCTACGAGAAGGCTCTGACCACCGCGCTGGCCGGCCTGGCCGGCGCCAACCTGGTCTACGAATCCTCCGGCATGCTGGCGAGCCTGCTCGGCTGCTCCTTCGAATCCTTCGTCCTGGACGACGAGATGCTCGGCTTCGTCCTGCGTGCCGTGCGCGGGATCGAGGTCACCGAGGAGACCCTGGCGGTCGAGACCATCGCCGAGGCCGCGACCGGGGCCGGCCACTTCCTGGGCAGCAGCCAGACCCTGGAGCTGATGGAGAAGGAGTACGTCTACCCGCGCCTCGGCGACCGCAGCACGCCCGAGGAATGGCAGCAGAGTGGCGGCAGCGACATCCGCGCCCGGGCCCTGGTGCGGGTCCGCGAGATCCTGGCCGAGCACTATCCCGCGCACATCGACCCGGCCCTCGACGCCGAGATCCGCGCGCGCTTTCCGATCCGCCTGCCCGAGGCGGCCATGACGCCGACCGGAGGCCGCTGGTGAGGCCTCCGTCTTGATGCTCTAGATCTCCGCCTGCAGCAGCGCGATGGCCGCGGCGGCGACGATGTCGTCGATGCTGGCGCCGCGCGAAAGGTCGCAGACCGGCCGGGCGAAGCCTTGCAGGATCGGGCCGATGGCCTGGGCACCGGCCAGGTACTGGGTCAGCTTGTAGCCGATGTTGCCGGCGTCCAGGTCCGGAAAGACCAGGACGTTGGCCCGGCCGGCGACCGGACTGTCGCCGTCGAGCTTCTTGGCCGCGACCGCCGGCACCAGCGCGGTGTCGGCCTGGAACTCGCCGTCTATGGCGAGGTCCGGCGCCCGTTCCTGGGCCAGTGCGAGCGCCCGGGTGACCTTCTCGACGTGGGGGTGGCGGGCGCTGCCCCGGGACGAGAAGGACAGCAGCGCGACTCTCGGCGTCTCGCCCAGCAGGGCCTCGGCGCTGCGGGCCGAGGCCAGGGCGATGTCGGCCAGCTCCTCGGGGCTCGGGTCGGCGGTGACGGCGCAGTCGGCGAAGACCAGGGCGCGTTCCGGGCCGCCGGGTCCCTCGGGCAGGAACATCAGGAAGAAGCTGGACGGCGTCGAGAAGCCCGGGACCGGGCCGACGGTGATCATCCCGGCCTCGATCACCCGGCGGGTGGGATTGGCGGCGCCGGCGACCATGGCCGCGGCGTCGCCGGCCTTGACCATCATGCCGCCGAAGTAGAGCGGCTTGCGGACAAGGCGCGCGGCCATGGACTCGGTCATCCGCTCCCGCTCCGCGGCACAAAGCTTGGCATAGTCCGCGAGGACGGGATCGCTGGCCGGATCGCGAAGCTCGATGCCCGAAAGCTCGACGTCGAGTTCGGCCGCCGCCGCCTCGACGCTGTCCGGCGCGCCGAGGAGGACCGGCCGGGCGATGTCCTCGTCGGCCAGGCGCCGGGCCGCCTGCAGAACCCGTGGCTCCGTCCCCTCCGGTAGGACCACGGGCGCTGTCTTGGCCTTGGCCGCTTCCAGATAGGTTTCAAGCTTTAGCATGGGCTAGGATGTCCGCGAACCGCCGAGACTGTGGGCGCCTCTGGCACGTCAGGTCGTGAATGACTGGCACCTTAGGCAGCGGGCCGCTTGCTGTAAATCGAGGTGGGCAACGCAGAGCAGGGAGTCAGGGCATGAGTGACGGCGACGCCGAAATCAGGATCCACCGCGGCCTCAAGGGCGTCTACTTCGAACGTTCTTCAGCCACTTTCATCGACGGCCGCGAAGGCGAGCTGCGCTATCGCGGCTACTCGATCCACGACCTCGCCGAGCACTCCAGCTTCGAGGAGACCGCCTACCTGCTGTTCCATGGCGAGCTGCCGACGGCGGCCGAGCTCGGTGCCTTCGATGCCGAGCTCAAGGCCGCCCGCGTCCTGCCCGAGCCGGTGATCGAGATCGTCCGCAGCCTGGCCGCAGCCCATCCCATGGACGTGCTGCGCACCGCGGTGTCGGCTCTGGCGGCCTTCGATCCCGAGGTCGCCGACAACGGCGCCGAGGCGACTCTGCGCAAAGGCCTGCGCCTGACCGCGCAGGTGCCGATGATCGTCGCCGCCCAGGAGCAGCTCCGCAACGGCCGGGAACCGGTGGCAGCCGACCCGGCGTTCGGCCACGCCGCCAACTTCCTCTACATGCTGACCGGTAAAGCGCCCAGCGAGGACGCGGCCAAGCTGATGGACACCGACTTCGTGCTCCATGCCGAGCACGGCTCCAACGCCTCTTCCTTCACCGCCCGGGTCGTGGTCGGGACCGAGGCCAACCTCCACGCCGCCGTGACCGCGGCCATCGCCGCGCTCTCGGGTCCGGCCCACGGCGGCGCGGCCGAGGACGTCATGAAGATGGCCATGGAGATCGGCGACGCGTCGGCCGCGGCCGACTACGTCAAGGCCAAGCGCAAGGCCCGCGAGCCTGTCACCGGATTCGGCCACCGCGTCTACCGCGCCGAGGATCCACGCGCCCGGCACATGCGCGACGGCGTGCAGCGCCTGTCCCAGGAGATGGGCGAGCCCAAGTGGTACGAGATCCTGCAGGCCGTGGTCGCCGCCATGCAGCCCTATGCCCGCCACGGTGTGAACGTAAACGTCGATTTCTATTCCGGCGTCATTTACTACCTGCACGGCATCCCGGCGGATCTCTTCGTGCCGATCTTCGCGGTCGGCCGGGTGCCGGGCTGGACCGTGCAGGCCCTAGAGCAGTTCGCCAACAACATCCTGATCCGCCCGCTGACCCTCTACGACGGCCCGCAGCCCCGGAGCTACCCGCCGATCGAGGAGCGTTAGGTTTCAGACGGAATTTCACCAACGCTGTCATGCCCGGACTCGATCCGGCGATGACAGCGAAGGCTTGCACTCTACGCATTGGCCGAAGCGGCGGCTGCGAGCGATCGTAGCTCGGCGGCGAGTTTGCCCGAAACGGCGGTCCAGTCGTAGCGCGCCTCGGCAGCCCGGCGCAGTTCGTCCCGGTAGCGGCCGTCCAGGGCCAGCGCGGCCGTCGCCTTGTCGACGATGTCGCCGACGGTCAGCGCCTTGTCGACGCGCAGCTTCATCGCCTCGGTCGCCTCCGTCGGCAGGGCCCCGGTCAGGGACTCGATGGCGGCGGCGGTCCCTGCGAAGTCGGTGCCGAGCGGGAAGCAGCCCGAGGCCAGGGCTTCCAGGAAGACCAGCGGTCCGGCCTCGGCCACGATCGACGGGAAGATCCCGACGTCGCAGCAGGGCAGCAGGAACTTCAGCTCCCGGTGCGTCAGGTAGCCGGTGAAGACCACCCGCGCCGGGTCCAGGTGCCGTTCCGCGGCCTCGAAGTAGGCTTCCAGCTTTCCGCGGGCCTCCAGGGCCTCGAAGAAGAGCCGAATCTCCGCGAAGGGCACAGCTTCGCCGCCCTCCAGCGCCGCGCCCCAGTGCACGATGTTCCCGGCGAGCCGGCGCTGGCCCTGCGACAGGGCCCAGACCAGGGCTTCCAGGACCTCCCGCAGCGGCCCGTGCCCGACCAGGATCAGGCGGGCCCTGGGTCGGGCCTCCAGGATTCGCGGCAGCGCGGCGACGATGTTCTGAGGGCCCTTGCTGGCGATCAGCCGGCCGATGAAGAGCAAGAGATCGTCGTTCTGCCAGTGCAGGGCCGCGAGTTTCTTCGCGGCATCGCCGTCGGGGCGCTTCGGGTCGTAGTTCCGCGCCGCCTCCATGGCCGCCAGCAGCGCCTTCCGGCTCATGCCATCCCGCAGCGCGCCCTGCAACCGCGCCGTCGCCTCCGGTGCCCGTCCGCGCGGCAAGGGTCGAAGCGCCTCGGCGAGTTGCGTGATCTGCTTCCGCCGACCGGGCCGGGCGCCCGGCAGGAAGGCGCGGGTGTCGACTCCGAGCGGCAGGTCCTCGGTCTTGGCGTCCAGCCCCGGCAGATCCGGGAAGGTCTCGATCACCCGCCGCCGCATCTCCGGGCCGTGGACGAAGATCCGCCCGGCCCGGGCGAAGGCTGACTCGGCCAGCGCGTGGAAGCGCGGGTCCAGCTTGACCGCGTATTCGATCGCGCTGCCGTGCGGCATGATGGTGAAGGGCAGGCCGTGCTCGGCGCAGGCCCGCTCGGCCACGACCGACATGAGAACAGCGTGGTTGGCGTGCACGGCGCCGATCGGGTGGTCGCGCAGCAGCCGGCGCAGCATCGTGAGGTTGCGCTCGAGATAGTCCTCGATCTCCGGGTCCGGCAGGTCGACCATCGGCACCGCCCGGGCGAACTCCTCATATAGGTCCGGCACGTAGACCGGCAGGGTGTCGCCCAGGCGCGGCTTGTGCAGGACGCAGGCCGCCGGGTAGGGCACCGCGCGCTCGAAGAGCGTTGTCGCGGTCCCGTCGGCCTCGTGGACGTAGGCGGCAGCGATGAAGTCGTAGATCTCCGGATGGTTCTCCTGGCAGACCAGCAGCACCGGCACGCCCTGACGGCAGAGCGCCTGCACGATCGCCCGGGTCCAGAGGTTGCTGCCGGAGCCTTCCAGCAGATAGCCGTGCAGGATGCAGATCATGCCTGTGCGAGTCCCCGGGGGTTCCGGCCTGGGCGAATGGGCATGCCAATCCATCACAGGCCGGGGCGCGAAACAAACCATCCTTGCTTTCGGCCTTCGATCTGCAAGCCGGCGCAGAAAGCCGGGGCGCCTTCCGTCGCGGGTGGAGGGCGCCCCGAAGGGGTGCGGCGGGGATTTCTCGACGCTTTATCCGACGACGACGAAGCAGCTTTCGACCGCGGTCTGGTTGAAGCTCTCCTCCCGTGCCAGGACCTCGTACTTGAAGGTATCGGCCTGGTCGAGGAACTCCGCCGGAATCGTCAGTGATCGTTCTCCGGGCGGCAGGATGGTGCTGAACACCGAAGTGAACTCCTCGCCGTCCAGGTCCAAGTCCACCTCGACTACCACCTCGTAGTTGTTGATGGTCAGCGGGACCGAGACTTTGCCGAGCTCGGGGTGCGAAAGGGTGACTGCCGGCCAGGCGATCGTCACGGGCAACGTGACCTCGGTCGGGGCGAAGTCCGGCTCCTCGTCGTCACAGAACTCCGACAGCGGCTTGCCGTTGACGGTGGGTTCGGGCGGGGCCGGCATAGTGTGGGTGACTTCGGTCTCGCTCTCCAGCTCTTGCCCGTCCTGGGCGCGGCCTTCGACCTCGTAGGTGCCCTCGGGGAAGCGCGCGAAGAAATCCGTGGGATCGAGCTCGTCGAAGGTCGGCTCGGCGCTTTCGAAGAAGAGCTCGGTCACGGCCTGCCTACGCAGCCGACCCATCGTCCAGATCGCCATGAGGTTCCGATCCCTCGGGTCCTCGATGATGATCCGGGTCCAGGGCCCGCCGTCGATCATGCCGTGGATGCCGAGATCCCCGTCCGTGTTGTTGAGTTCGAAAAAGATCTCGGCCACATCGAAGGGAATTTCCTCGTCGTCCCAGGCGGCTCCGGCGCTTTGCGGCAGGGCGCCGAGCGCCAGGGTCAACGCGAAGAAGGCTGCAGGAACCCGAAAATGGGGAACGGCCGAAGGGCGGCTCGCTTGCGTTCGCGACCGCGATGCTTCTGAACGGTATCGAAACATTGGCCTGTCTCCTTTCCGTTTGGATGCCAATGGATGGAGACAGCGTCCGGCCGGTTCGAGATCCCGTAAATCCGACGTCCGTCGGAAAGGCGTCTCTCCTACATTTGTCGGAAGGATCGCGGACCGCCTTGCGCGAGGGATCAATCTGAAGCTGGAGGCGGGCTTTGCTCCCGCAGAAGGCTGTCGCTCTTGGCTCCCGAGGAGGCCGCGTCCAGGCCGGCCGGACCGTCGTCCAGGGTAAAGAGATCCTCGAGGAAGTAGGCGCAGAAGGCGGTCTTGCCGGGCAGCTTAGCCTTGCGATAGATCGACTGCGCTTGCTGCCGCACCGTCGGCTCGGTGGTGGCGCGCAGCACGGCGATCTCCTTGTGGCTCAAGCCCTTGAGGATCAGCAGGCCGATCTCGCGCTCGGCGGCGGTCATGCCCCAGTCCTGGAATTGGATATCCATGCCCGACTTCAGGCCGGCCAGATGGCTCCGCACCTTGTTCCGCCAGGCGTTGCCTTCCGCGCGGGCGAACTCCAGGTCCCGGATCAGGGCCAGCTTTTCCTCGTGCTGACTGTCGATGCGCAGGGCGAGCAGGGCGACGCCCACGGCCGCGCCGATGGTCAGAAGGATGCCCAGGCCGTCGATGGCCACGTCGAGCGGCGAGAACTCGTCGCTTTCGGTCAGGATCTCGAGCGCCAGCAGCAGCAGAAAGCAGGCCGCACCGAGCCCGCCGAGCAGCAGCCGCTTCTGTATTTCGCCGAGTCTTTCCATCTTCTTTGGGTCGCCACCCCCGCAGGCACCAGGAAGCCGCCTCCGGAGAGCGCGCCTCGGTGCCCTCTCGGAGGGATTGTCTCATGATGAAGTATCTTGGCCCAAGGCGATATCCGACATTTGTAGGACGGAAGGCTAGTTCCAGGGGCCGTTCGCCGGCGGTCCGGACGGACGCGAAATCGGTTGATCGGCCCGCCGCTGCGGCGCGAGACTGTGGGGGCCATCGAGGAGTGCGATCCATGATCAAAGGCCTGCATCACAACGCCTATCGCTGCCGCGATTCCGAGGAGACCAGGAAGTTCTACGAGGACTTTCTCGGCCTGCCCCTGGCCGACGCCTTCGAGATCAAGGTCACCAAGACCGGACGCGAGACCAGCGTCCTGCACAGCTTCTATCGCCTGGGCGATGGCTCCTTCCTGGCCTTCTTCGAGGCGCCGGCGCAGCCCTTCGAGTTCAAGGACCAGCACGACTTCGACCTGCACATCGCGCTGGAGACCGACCGTGCAACCCAGGAAGCCCTCTTCGCCAAGGGCAAAGCCGCGGGCATAGAGACCCGGGGGGTCGCCGACCACGGCTTTATTCACTCGATCTACTTCCGCGATCCCAACGGCTACGTGATCGAGCTCTCGGTCCCGACCGAGACCGCCGCCGACTACGCCGCCCGGGCCGAATCGGCCGCCCACGCCGCCCTGGCCCAGTGGCAGGAAACCAAGCCGCAGGGCTGAACGCAGTCCGCCTCTGGCGTCTAGATCCCTACCAGTCGTAGCCGCGATAGAGGCAAAGCTCGGTCATTAACTATCCCTGTTCCGTAAGCGATGCAGGTATTCGTTCCTATTTTCTCCTGCCAGAACCCAGCCGGCCAGCTCCTGCGCAACCAGCCGTGCACGTGACATTATTTCAAGTAGAGTGAGATTGGCAGAAATATAATCTATCCGATTTATGTATTATTTAGGAGTTATCCGTAGAGTGCCGATAATCACATCAGCAACTTTACTTTCAATCAGATGCCACAGCCTCGAACTTCAAGGACCAAGCAGATCTCTGCGGGCCAGGCCTTTGCTGAGCAGCTCGGGTCTTTGGGCGGCCAGCGCCGCAAGGAACGGGCGCTCCAGGCCGCCAAGCGACAGGCCGAGAGCCTCGCGGAGACGGCGGAAGCGGCCATGCTGCGCGCCGAGGCCGCCAACACGGCCAAGACCCACTTCCTGGCCAGCATGAGTCACGAGCTGCGCACGCCGCTGAACGCGATCATCGGCTTTTCCGACGCGATGCGCGGCGGGGCGGCCTCGGGTGCGGCGGCCGGCGTCGCGGTAAAGGATACCAGCGAGTACGCCGATCACATTCATGAGGCGGGCATGCATCTGCTGGCGATCGTGGACGACATCCTCGATACCGCCAAGCTCGAATCCGGCAAGATCACGCTGCGCGAGGATCCGGTCGACACCATGGCCCTCTTGGCGTCTTGCCAGAACGTCATCGCTGGCCTCGCCGAAGCGCGCGGTGTCGCACTGGAGTTCCGCGGCGACCCGAAGTTGCCCGGCCTCTGGGGCGACGAGCAACGGCTGCGTCAGGTCCTGATCAATCTTCTTTCCAATGCCGTGAAGTTCACGCAAAAAGGCGGCCGCGTCATCCTTCAGGCTCAGATGCTGGAGGACGGTTCGATGGCCTTCTTGGTCGCCGATACCGGCGTGGGCATGCGCGAAGAGGACCTGCCCAGGGCGCTGGCGCCGTTCCAGCAGATCGAACCGGATGCCACCAAACGCCGCGAGGGGACCGGCCTCGGACTGCCCCTCGCCAAGGCCTTTACGGAGCTGCATAGCGGCACGCTCGAGATCAAGAGCTCCCCCGGAGCCGGAACCCGCGTGATGGTTCGTCTACCGGTCAGCCGTGTCAGGAGGAAGCAGGCATGAAGAACCCCCTTTCCAAGCCCGAGCTGTCGGACGACGATCTCGCGGCGGTCGAGCTGGCGCACAGGGCGGAGCGGCTCCACCAGATGCTGGACAGAGCCGCCGGCAAGCCCTCCGCGGCGGAGGCGCCCGCAGCGCAGGTGACTCCCGCTGCGCCCGAGGCGCCCAAGGCACCGCCGGCTGCAGCGGCCACTGCGGCTTCGACTGCGCCGGCCGCCGGGGCTTCGACTGCGCCGCCGACAGCGGCGCCGCGGCCGGCCGCGCCCAACGGCGCGACCCAGCCGACGCCAGCGGCGCGCGGAACCGCAGCCGCTGTGCCTGCTGCCGCTCCGGCGGCCGCCGCTGCGCCCAGGGTGGCCGCGCCGACGGCGCCGGCGCCCAGCGCGGCCGTTCCGAAGGCTCCGGCCCCCAGCACGGCTGTCCCCAAGGCCCCGGCGCCCAGCGCCCCGCCGCCGGCCGCGTCGCAGCCCGCAGCGATGGGCAAGGTACCGGCCGGAAAAGAGGGCGGCGTAATGCAAGCGAAGCCCCACACCGATTCGCGGGCGACGCCGAACATGGCGCCCTCGATGCCGGTTGCCCGGGTCGCCTTCGTCACCGGCTCCCAGATCGTGGCCATCATCGACGACCCTCAGTCGCCGGCCGCCTCGCAGCTTCAGATGGGCGCCCTGGTGAAGATGCAGTCCACCACCGCGATCGTCTTTGGCGTGGTCAGCGGCCTGTCCATGCCGCTGCCGGCCGAAGAGTCCGGCCAGAAGGACATGATGACCCTCGAGGTCGAGCTCCTGGGCGAGGTGCTCAAGGCCGGCGACGGCTGGACCGCCTTCCGGCGCGGCGTCTCTTCGCCGCCGCAGCTGAACGCCCCGGTCCTGACCACCGTCAAGGCCGACCTGATGCGGGTCTACGCCACCCCGAACAAGCAGACCGCCCGGGTCGGGACCCTGCACCAGGACCGTCAGGTCCCGGTCCACGTCATGAACAACGAGCTCCTGGGCAAGCACTTCGCGATCCTGGGGACGACGGGCTGCGGCAAGTCCTGCGCCACCACCTTGATGCTGCAGGCGATCATCGAGAAGAACCCGCAAAGCCATATCGTCCTGCTCGACCCACACAACGAATACGCCAGCGCCTTCCCGGGCAGTGCCGAGATCATCGACACCAGCAACCTGGAGCTGCCCTACTGGATGCTGGAGTTCAACGAGTTCCTCGGCGTGGTCCTGGGCGGCCCGGAGAAGGCTGAGAAGGCCGAGATCGCCATCCTGACCGAGGCCCTGCCGGCCGTGAAGGCGCAGTTCCAGAAGGAAGGCGCGCAGAACAGCCGCATCACCGTCGATACGCCGGTCCCCTATCGCCTGACCGACCTGATGCAGTACATCGACACAGCGATGGGCAAGCTCGAAAAGGCCGACAGCACCGCCCCCTACCAGCGCCTGAAGTCCCGGCTCGCGGCGCTGCAGGGCGACCCGCGCTACCGCTTCATGTTCGGCGGGGTCAGCGTCCGCGACAACATGGAGAAGATCCTCTGCCGGCTGTTCCGGATCCCGGTCGACGGCAAGCCGATCTCGATCCTCGATCTCTCCGGCGTGCCGTCCGAGATCGTCAATGTCGTGGTCTCGGTGCTCTGCCGGATCACCTTCGACTTCGCGATCTGGGCCGATCGCCGGGTCCCGGTCCTGCTGGTCTGCGAAGAGGCGCACCGCTATGCGGCGCAGAACGGCCTGGGCTTCGAGCCGACCAAGATCGCGCTGGCGCGGATCGCCAAGGAGGGCCGCAAGTACGGCGTCTCGCTTTGCCTGGTCAGCCAGCGCCCCTCTGAGATCGCGACCGAGATTCTGTCCCAGTGCAACACCGTCTTCGCCATGCGGATGACCAACCAGTTCGACCAGGAGATCCTGCGCGCGATCATTTCGGACTCCTCTCAGGGCTTCGAGCAGTCGCTGCCGTCGCTCGGCAACGGCGAGGCCATCGCCGTGGGCGAGGGCGTCTCGGTGCCGATGCGCCTCTGCTTCGACCCCTTGCCGGAGGACCGCCGTCCGCGCAGCGAGACGGCCGATTTCACGACCTCCTGGCAGAGCCCGAAC
>JASJAL010000351.1 GCA_030067055.1 Kiloniellales bacterium
CGGTGACTTACCTGGCCTTCGCGGTCAGGCCGCGAGGGCCTCGAGCTCTTGGAAGGCGGCCATGAAGACCTGCCGGCGGTCGAGGTTGACGGCCTCGGCACGGCCGAACAGGCGGTGCAACTTCTCCCACAGGCTTGCGGCCTGCGCAAGATTGCCCTGGGCCAGGAGGCGGCCGAGCAGGGCCCCCTCCCCGGCCACGATCTCCTCCGGCTGGCGGCCTTGGGCCGCGGCCCGGGCCAGGCGCGCCAGCCACCAGAGCAGCAAGTCGCTCGCGGTGCGGAAGGCGGCGCCGGAGCGGTCGCGGCTAAGCCGCTCGGCCAGGGCCTTCAGCTTAGCGAAGTCGATCTGCGGCAGGTCGGTCAGCAACGCGACCAGCTCGGCGTAGAGGCCGAGGCCGCCCTCCGAGGCCAGCTCGAGTGCACGGCCGATGCTGCCCTCGGCCAGCTGGGCCAGTCCGGCCGCCTCCTCGGCCGACAGCTCCGGCGCGTAGCGGCCAAGGAGCTGCGTCACCTCGGCATCCGGCAAGGGCGGCAGTACTAGGTGGCAGCAGCGGGAGCGGATGGTCGGCAGCAGGCGCCCCGGGGCATGGGCCAGGAGCAGCAGCAGGGTGTTCTTGGGCGGTTCTTCCAGCGCCTTCAGAAGGGCGTTGGCGGCGTTGCGGTTCAGGTCGTCGGCGGCGTCGACTAGGATCAGCCGCCAGCCGCCCAGGGCCGGCGTCAGGTGAACGAAGCCCAGGGCCGTACGCACCTTGTCGACGCTGATCGACTGCTGGGGCTTGCCGGACTCGTCCTGGCCCCGCTCCAGGATCCGGAGGTCTGGATGGCTGGCCGAGGCGATCAGGCGGAAGGCTTCGCTGTCCTCCGGCATCGCCAAGCCCGCGGACGAGGCCTCCGGGTCCGCACCGAAAAGCCCCGGCGCCGATGCCGCACCTCCTTGCCCCAGGACGTAACGGGCGAAGCGGTAGGCCAGGGTCGCCTTGCCCACCCCGCGCGGCCCGCTGATCAGCCAGGCGTGGGGCAGCCGGCCAGAGCGAAAGGCTTCCAGCAAGCGAGCCTCGGCGGCGTCCTGGCCCTGCAGCAGGCTGTTGGCCCGCGGCGGCGGCGGACCGGCCGTGGCTGGCTCGGCGTCAGTCATGGCAGGGTGAGCCCCAGGCGCTCGGTGACCGCCTTGCAGACGGCGCGGTGCACGGCCTCCGGACCGCGGCTGCCGTCGATGACGGCACAGCGCTCCGGCTCAGCCCGGGCGATCGCCTTGAAGCCCTCGCGGACCCGCTGATGGAAGGCGGCGCCCATGGCCTCGTAGCGCGCGGCACCGCCGGCCCTGGCGCCGGCCCGGGACAGTCCGAGTTCGAAAGGCAGGTCGATGACCAAGGTAAGATCCGGCAACGGGCTCCCGGCCACCAGTTCGCGCAGGGCCTCGACCGGGGCCTTGCCGAGTTCGTGGCCGTAGCCCTGGTAGGCCAGGGTCGAATCGGTGAAGCGATCGCAGAGTACCCAGCTGTCGGCGGCAAGCGCTGGCCGGACGGTCCGGGCCAGGTGCTCGGCCCGCGCGGCGGAGTGCAGGAGCGCCTCGGTCAGCGGCAGCCAGCGCTCCGCCGGGCCGTCGACCAGAAGGGACCGGATCTGTTCGGCGCCCGGGCTGCCGCCGGGCTCGCGGGTCTGGACCACGGTCACGCCCTTGGCCTGCAAGGCCGCAGCCAGCAGCCCGACCTGGGTCGATTTGCCGGCGCCCTCGCCGCCTTCGAAGGTGATGAAGCGCGCCTCCGCCATGGCGGCGACTCTGCCGGGCCGCCCCTCTGCGGTCAATCGGAGGCGGTCATTTGCGGTGAAGCTGCTTGGCCTTCGGGCTCAGGGCGCGCCGGTCACGAAGTACATCAGGGCCGAGACGACCCGTCCGAAGGGACCGAGTTGCTCCACCGAATGGCCGGCGTAGAGCGGATACTCGCGCGGCTGAACCTCCGGCGCCGTCACCCGCAGAACGCCGATCTGATCGCCTTCCTGGATCGGCGCTGGCACCGGCTGCTCGTAGATGACGGTCACGGCCATGTCCTTGCGATGCTTGCGCGGCAGGGTGACCACGATGTCCTCGGACGAGGTCAGCGGGACGTTCATGGCGTCGCCCAGCCAGACGTCGGCGGTCTCCACGCTCTCCCCGGCCTTGAACAGGGTGTAGTTGTTGAACTCACGGAAGCCCCAGTTGAGGATTCGCTCGGTTTCACGACCGCGCTGCTTCATGCTGTTCAAGCCGGTCGCCACCAGGATCAGGCGCCGGCCGTCCCGCTCGGCCGAAGCGGTCAAGCCGTAGCCCGCCTCCTCGGTATGGCCCGTCTTGAGGCCGTCCGCGCCCGTGTTGCGATAGAGCAGCGGGTTGCGGTTGCCCTGGCGGATGTCGTTCCAGGTGAACTCCTTCTCCGCGTAGTAGGCATAGTACTCCGGGTACTTCTCGATGATCAGCTGGGCCAGGGTCGCAAGGTCGCGCGCCGACATCCTCTGGCGTTCGTCCGGCCAGCCGGTGGCGTTCGCGAAGCTCGAGTTGGTCAGGCCAATCTCCCGCGCCTTCTCGGTCATGGCATCGGCGAAGGCCTCTTCCGATCCCGACAGTCCTTCGGCCAGGACGATGGAGGCGTCGTTGCCGGACTGCACGATGACCCCGCGCAGCAGGTCCTCGACGCGGATCTGCTTGCCGACCTCGACGAACATCTTGGAGCCGCCCTTGCGCCAGGCCTTCTCTGAAACCGTGAAGGTGTCGTCCAGCGAAAGGCTGCCCTCCTTGAGTTTCTCGAAGACCATGAAGGAGGTCATGATCTTGCTCATCGAGGCCGGGGGCATGGGCAGGTCGGCGTTCTTCTCGAACAGCACCGTATTGGTGCTCATGTCGATCAGGAAGGCTTCGCGTGCCTCAGTCTGGAACTCGGCCCTGGCCCCGAAGGGCAAGCACAACAGGGCCGCGAGACCGATCGCTGCGGCGGTATGTCTTGGCATCGTCACTCCAGTGGGGATCTTCGGTCGGCTCCACCGGCCGCCCGGTCGGCGGCCAGGGTTCGGGTAGCGCGGGATTGCGCCGAAAATATGACCGGCACGGTGAATCGTAGGGCGGAGCTCATTCGACCACGATACGGGCGTCGTTGTGGCCCTTGGACAGCAGCGAGTTGAACAGTCGGTCGGCATCCTCGACCGAGGCCAGGGGGCCGAAGCGGACCCGATAGAAATGCCGTCCGTCGACCAGCGTCGGGGCTATCGACGGCTGTCCCAGAGGGGTCAGGCGCACCCTGAGCCGGTTGGCGTTGTGGAAGTACATGAAGGAACCGGCCTGGACGTAGAGCCTGTCGGCCCGCTCGGGGCGGATCGTCACCACCCCGTCCGGCTGCGGCACGGCGTTGTCGGCTATGACGTCCAGCCGCTCGCGATCGCCCAGGGGCTCAGCGGCTCGAAGGGGCTGGCTGCCGATCGAGGCACCGTCGCCCGCTGTGCCGCTCGATCCGCCGAGGGGCGCCACGGCCACCGCCACCGTCGGCGCTGCCAGGGGCGCCGGATCCTTGGCGTCGCGGGACAGGGCCGCGGCGGCGAGCTGTCGGCTTTCCGCTTCGATGAGCTCGACCCTGACCTTGGCGGTGCCGGTCTGCTTGAAGCCCAGGAGATCCGCAGCGCGGCGCGAGACGTCGATGATCCGTCCGCGGGCGAAGGGCCCGCGATCGTTGATCCGGAGCTTGAGCGAACGGCCGTTCTCCAGGTTGGTCACCTGGACCATTGAGGGCATGGGCAAGGTACGATGCGCGGCGGTCAGGGCGTCCTGGTCATAGATTTCGCTGTTGGCCGTGGGCTTGCCGTCGAAGCCGGGGCCGTACCAGGAGGCGATCCCGGTCTCGTCGTAGTCGTATTCGACCCGCGGGTAGTACCAGGTTCCCTGGATCTCATAGGGCGTGCCGACCTTGTAGATCCCGGGTGCTGGGGCTGCCGGGTCCGTTGTGGCCGCCTTGATCTCCTTTGCGGTGTGCACCGCCAGCTCGGTTTCGCTGCAGCCGGCCAGCCAGATGGCGCTAGCGGCGAGCAGGCCCAGGCCGAAAGCCAGGCGGTTGCTGGGGCATTCCCGGTTCCAGCTCAATTGACGCCCTCCTTCTTGTCCCCGCCAGGTTCGACCGACGCCTGGCGAAGCTTCCGCAGCAGGTCGGCCGAGGGATAGCCGTCGGGCGGCAATCCGGCATCGCGCTGATAGGCGCGCACGGCCCGCCGCGTCATCGGGCCGGCGACCCCGTCGGGCTTGCCGACCTCGAAGCCAAGGACGCTCAGGCGGCTCTGTATCTCCTCGACCTCGGCCCGGCTCAACGGCCGGTCCGAAGAGTCGCGATCCGAAAGAAGCCCGCCCCCTCCCTTCAGCCGGTCGGCGAGATGCCCGACCGCAAGCGCGTAGAGGACCGAGCGATTCCAATTCATGATGGTCCGGAAGTTCCCATAGACCAGGAAGGCGGGCCCCTGGTATCCCGCAGGCAGCACGATCGAGCCGACGATTTGGGAGGCCGGCAGGGGCTTGCCATTGCTGCGCAGGACGCCTAGCCGGGCCCAGTCCGAGACCGACTTCCGGGTCCCGAGCCCGGTCAGCTCGATGTCGAAACCCTCCGGCAGCCGGACCTCGCGCCCCCAGGTCTCGTCTTTGCGCCAGCCGATGCTGCTCAGGTAGTTGGCCGCCGAGCCGAAGGCGTCCGGAAGGTTCGTCCAGATGTCGCGGCGGCCGTCGCCGTCGTGGTCGACCGCATAGGCCTTGAAGGTCGAGGGAATGAATTGCATGTGGCCCATGGCACCGGCCCAGGACCCCATCATCTTGTCCGGGGCGATGTGCCCCTGCTCGAGGATCCTCAGGGCGTCGATGAGCTGGACCCGGAAGAACTTGCCGCGGCGCTTGTCGTAGGCCAGGGTCGCGAGGGCTTCGATGACCCCGAAACTGCCCTTGTAGTCGCCGAAGTTGCTCTCAAGCCCCCAGAAAGACACCAGGTAATGCGGTGGCACGCCGTACTTCCGGTAGACCTGAGCGAGCAGCCGGCGGTGCTTGGCGAGGAGCTCACGGCCCCGCGTGATCCGCTTCTTCGTGACTCGCTTGTCGAGGTAGCCCCAGAAAGTCTGGGTGAACTCGGGCTGGCGCCGGTCGAGCTCGACAACCTTGGGGTTTGGCCGCAACCCGGACAGCGCCGTATCGAGCGTGGCCTCGGACACGCCTTGCCGGCGGGCGTCGGCCCGCAGGTCGCGGAGAAAGTCCTCGAAGCTGCCCTGGGCCTGGGCCGGAAGGCCGCATACGGCCGCCAGAACGGCAAGCGCGACGGAGAACCGCAGGCCGGCCAGACAGCGTCCCCAGACCCCTTGGCAAGTTTCAATCCGGAGCGAGATCACCCGTATCAACCTTCGCGTCGACGCCGCGGCTGAACACGGCGACCCTTCTGCCACAGGTGTCTGCTTCGCGCAATCCGGGGTTTCGCGGAGCGCCGGAACCGGCCGCGACCGCGGCGATCGGCGGCCCCGGAATGGCGCCCCGGCGGTCCCAGCGCTGCCCGAATTCGGATCAAACGCGCCATGTGGCCTATTCCCGGTGGCGGCCTCGTCCCTGGACCGCCATCCCGCGAAACCGCCGCTGCCCCTGACCCCAAGGCACCGAGCCCTGCAACCTGCTGTATTCAACCGGGAATTATTGCGTTTGACCGCCTAATCGTGAAATAAATATCAATTCTAGCAGTCACTTATATTGTATTTTTGTTGAAGTATAGTAGTAAATATCTTCTTCATAATTTCATGTTTTTTGGTAGCTGCACAAGTAAAGATTGCAATTATTCGTCTTTATTTGTTTGTTTTTTGGAAGCGGAGGGAGGTACTCCAATGCGGTTCCCGATGTTCGCAAAAGCGCGATCGGCACTGCGTCGCTACAAGCAGAACGAGGAAGGTACGGCAATCGTCCTTCTCGGCTTCGCGATCTTCGTTCTGGTCGGCTCGGCCGGCCTGGCCTTCGACGCCGGGCGCGGCTACATGCTCAACGCCCGGCTCAGCCAGGCGGTGGACGCCGCGGCCCTGGCCGGCGGCCGCTCGCTCAGCATCGGCGGCGGCGGCGACTACGAGTCGATCATCAAGAAGTACTTCAAGGCCAACATGCCCGAGGGCTACATGGGCGCCGAGGTGCC
>JASJAL010000352.1 GCA_030067055.1 Kiloniellales bacterium
GCCGACTCCGCGGGCGGCCAGGACGCGGCCAATGATCTCGGGCAGGTCCAGGCGCTGCGCCAGTGCCAGAGCAAGCCGATCCTCTTCGAGTCGGGCCCGCCAGCGCTTGCCGGAGAGCGACTCCTCGACGCCGAGGAAGGCTCGCGCAGAGGGCGCCGCGCGCTGGACCTCGGCCACGGGGCTCAGACTCCCAGGGAATCGTACCAGGTCTTGCGCTCGAAGTTGTGGACCGCTTCGACGGTCCGCACGGTGCCCGACTTCGAGCGCATGACGATGGAATGGGTCGAGGCGCCGCCCTGGAAGCGCCGGACGCCCTTCAGCATGGTGCCGTCCGTGACGCCGGTCGCGGCGAACATGACGTTGCCGCTGGCCAGTTCGAGCAGGCCGTACTTGCGGTCGTAGTCGGTGATGCCCCAGCGCTGCGCCCGGCCGCGCTCGTCCTCGTTGCGGAACACCAGGCGGCCCTGCATCTGGCCGCCGATGCAGCGCAGGGCGGCGGCGGCCAGCACGCCTTCCGGCGCGCCGCCGATGCCCAGGTACATGTCGACGCCACTGTCCCGCACGGAGGTCGCGATCACGCCCGAGACATCGCCGTCGGAGATCAGCATGATCCGCGCCCCGGCATCGCGGATCTTGACGATGGCCTCGTTGTGACGCGGCCGATCCAGGACGCAGACCACCAGGTCCGAGACATCGACCCGCTTCGCCTTGGCGAGCTCCGCCAGGTTCTTGCCGGGATCCTCGTCCAGGTCGACGACCTCGTCCGGCAAGCCGCCGCCGACGGCGATCTTGCTCATGTAGACGTCGGGCGCATTCAGGAAGCCGCCGGACTCGGCCATGGCGATCACCGCCAAGGCGTTCTGGCCGCCCTTAGCGGTGATGGTGGTCCCCTCCAGCGGATCGAGCGCGATGTCGATCGGCGGGCCGCCGGCGCCGACCTTCTCGCCGATGTAGAGCATCGGCGCCTCGTCGCGCTCGCCCTCGCCGATCACGACCGTGCCGTCGATCTGCATGGTGCTGAGGGCCTGGCGCATGGCGTTGACGGCGGCCTGGTCGGCCGCCTTCTCGTCGCCCCGGCCCATCAGGCGCGACGCCGCCAGCGCCGCGGCTTCGGTGACCCGAACCACCTCCAGCGCCAGGTTGCGCTCCATGACCCCGTCTTCGGTGACTGATTGTCCGGGCATCCTTGGCTCTCCCTGCGGCGGCCTGCGTGCAATTGAATGCAACTCGGCCGCTCCGTCCCCATGAGGTAGATCAAACGGCGCTCAATGCAGACCGACTGAGCGCAAAGTGATCCGGCGCGCCTCTTGGCGTAGGCGCTTGCCTCCTTGACTCCTGCCGGATTCCCGCTGCGCCCACAAGTCCCCGATCAAGGGACTCCGATCAAAGTGCCTCGATGCGGATCAGCCGCGGCGCCTCGACCACCGTCTCGAGCTGGCCGATGCGGGCCAGGGCACGGCGCAGTCCGGCCTCCTGGGTCTCGTGCGTGGTCAGGACGACGGGAACCGCCTCGTGCGGGTCCCGCCCCCGTTGGACCAGGGATTCGACGGAGATCGCCTCGTCGCGCAGGGCGGCGGAGACGTCGGCGATGACCCCGGGCCGGTCGACGCACATCAGGCGGATGTAATAGCAACCGACGTGCTGGACCATCGGCTGGGCCGGCAGCGCGGCAAGCCGGGTCGCGGGAATTCCGAAGGCCGGCAGGCGCAGGCCGCGCGCCAGGTCGACCAGGTCGGCGACCACCGCCGAGGCGGTCGGCCCGGCCCCGGCGCCGCGGCCCTCGGCGACGATGCTGTCGACGAAGTCGCCCTCGGCGACCACGGCGTTGAAGACGCCCTCTACGCTGGCGATCGGCGTTTCCTTCGCCACCATGCAGGGGTGGACCCGCTGCTCGACCTTGCCGTCGATGCAGCGCGCCAGACCGAGCAGCTTGATCCGGTAGCCGAGCTGCTCGGCGAAATCGATGTCGGTGCTGGTGACGTTGCGGATGCCCTCGACGTAGACGCCGTCGAGGTCGACCTCGCAGCCATAGGCCAGGGCGGTCAGGATGGCGAGCTTGTGCGCGGCGTCGACTCCGTCGATGTCGAAGCCGGGATCGGCCTCGGCATAGCCGAGTTCCTGCGCCTCCTTGAGCACGCCGTCGAAGTCGCGGCCGGTCTCCCGCATCGTGGTCAGGATGTAGTTGCAGGTCCCGTTCAGGATGCCGTAGATGCGATCGATCCGGTTGGCCGCCAGGCCCTCCCGCAGGGTCTTGATGATCGGGATCCCGCCGGCCACCGCCGCCTCGTAGGCCAGACCTGCGGACCCGGCCTCAGCCCGCGCCGCGAGCGCGCTGCCGTGGTGGGCCAGCAGGGCCTTGTTGGCGGTCACGACGTCGCGGCCCCGCTCGAGCGCGGCCTCGACCACCGCCTTGGCCGAGCCGTCAGCACCGCCGATCAGCTCGACGACGACGTCGACCTCGGGGGCCGCCGCCATGGCGACGGGATCGTCGAACCAGGCGAAGCCGGAGATGTCGACGCCCCGGTCCTTGCCGCGGTCGCGCGCCGACACCGCGACGACCTCCAGCGCGCGGCCGCAGCGCGCGGCGATCGGCTCGGCATTGGCCTTCAGCAGGGACAAGACCCCGGCGCCGACGGTGCCGAGGCCGGCGACTGCGATTCTGAGCGGCCCGCTCACGACGCCAGCTTCCGCGGGTCTCCCGCTTCGGAGGCCGACCCGGCCGCCTTCAGGAAGGCCTTGATGTTGCGCAGCGCCTGGCGGATCCGCTGCTCGTTCTCGACCAGCGCCAGGCGGACGTAGCCTTCGCCGTACTCGCCGAAGCCGACACCAGGCGAGACCGCGACCTTGGCCTCGGTCAGCAATCGCTTGGAGAACTCGAGCGATCCGGCCTCGCTAAACGCCGGCGGCACCGGTGCCCAGGCGAACATGGTCGCCGGCGGACAGGGCACCTCCCAGCCGGCGGCGGCCAGGCCAGCGATCAGCACGTCGCGCCGCGACCGGTAGCGGCGGCGCATCTCCTCGACGCAGTCCTGCGGCCCGTTGAGCGCCGCCGTCGCCGCCACCTGGACCGGCGTGAAGGCGCCGTAGTCGACGTAGGACTTCACGCGTCCCAGAGCGGCGATCAGCTTGGGATTGCCGCTGCAGAAGCCGACCCGCCAGCCGGGCATGGAATAGGTCTTGCTGAGCGAGGTGAACTCGACCGCGATCTCGCGCGCGCCCGGCACCTGCAGGATCGAGGGCGGCGGCGTCTCGTCGAAGTAGACCTCGGCGTAGGCGAGATCGGAGATGACGTAGATCCCGTGATGGCGGCAGAAATCGACGACCGCCGCGTAGAAGTCGAGCCCGACCACTTCGGCGGTCGGGTTGGCCGGGTAGTTGAGGACCACGGCCAGCGGCTTGGGAATCGAATGCCGGACCGCCCGCTCCAGCTGCTCCATCACGTCGAAGTCCGGGCCGACCGGCAGATGCCGGATTGCGCCGCCGGCGATGATGAAGCCGAAGGCGTGGATCGGATAGCTGGGATTGGGCACCAGGACGATGTCGCCCGGGCTGGTGATCGCCTGCGCCAGGTTCGCCAGGCCCTCTTTCGAGCCGAGAGTAACGATGGTCTCGCGCTCCGGATCAAGGTCGACCCCGAAGCGGCGACCGTAGTAGGCGGCGACCGCGCGGCGCAGGCCCGGGATGCCACGCGACGTCGAGTAGCGATGCGCCCGCGGGTCGTTGATGGTCTCGACCAGCTTGGCGACCACGTGGGGCGGCGGCGGCTGATCGGGATTCCCCATGCCGAAGTCGATGATGTCCTCGCCCCGCGCCCGGGCCTCGGCCTTGAGGGCGTTGACCTCGGCGAAGACGTAAGGCGGCAGGCGCTTGATCCGGTGAAATTCCTGTTCCATCTCGGATGGGGTCTGTTTCGCTCTGGCACAGGCCGCCGGCGGCGGCGCGGTGATACTAGCGCCGCCGGGGCCGGGATGCAGCACCCGACTTTCGATCAAAGCGCGACCGTTCTCCGAAAAGCCGAATCAAACTCTTGAGCCGTCAGCTTCGGAAATGCCGTGAAGACTCCCAAACCGAGAGGGCGTCAGCTCCAGCCGACGCAATAGGGGTCCGGTCGCAGGTCGCGGTCGTCCGCCTCGGCACCGGGCGCCGGGAAGCGCTGCTTGAAGGTGAAGGCCTCGGGAGTCGGCCCCAGATCACGCAGGCGCTGGAGCCGGGCCAAGCCCGCCTCGACCGTCGGGACCTCGCCCGCCGGCAGCCACCACAGCACCTGAAAGGCGTCGGCGGGGCGCAGGAACCACTGGCGCCGTTGCGCCATGATGCCGGTGTGCGCGGAGCGATAGACGAAGTCGAAAAGGGCCTCCGCCGTCTCCCAGAGCGACAGGTTGACAATGAACCGCGGATCGTCGGTCACCTGGATCCCCGTGGCGTCGCCCGCCTCGTCCTGCAGCCGCCAGACGAAGCCGAGGCTCGCCTCGGCCAGGGCGTTGATCCGTTCAAGGTTGTCGACGAAGCCCTTCATGCGCGGATCCGCCAGATCGTAGAGGATCGTCCCGACATTCATCTGGGCCAGGTGGTGGCTCATCGCGTCTCCTTTCCGAGCGCTTGGGGCGGCGCCAGGCTGCGCTTGTCGTCGAACTCCTGGAAGATCGCGACCCGGCGGTTCCCCGCCGGGCCTGCCGGCGTGCCCTGGCGGTAGGTCGGCTCACGGTTCGTAAGGGCCTCGACGAGCAGACGGTCCGGGGCGACCCCCAGGCGTTCCAGCTCCGCGGCGACGCCCCTCGCCCGGTCCAGGGAGATCTGGAAGTCGGTCAGGCTCTGCTCCAGACCCGAGAGACCGGCAACTTCCTCGCTGGAGTGCCCGACGACGTGCAGATTGCCACCGCGGGTCCAGAACAGCTCGGCAACCGAGCGCAGGACCTCCTGGTCCTGGGTATCGAGGCGGGCCGAGGCCTGGGGAAAGAAGATGTCGGCGACGTGCTGACGTCGTGCGTCGGTCCCGCCCCCGTCCG
The DNA here is from genome assembly GCA_030067055.1 of Kiloniellales bacterium. The sequence continues at coordinate 5,007 of JASJAL010000352.1, forward strand.
GTCCGCGGGGACCCGGGCCCTGCCCGGCAGCCAAGCGGTCGGCTTCGAGCGCGGACATGACTCTCGATCGCTCCTCAGGGGGCGTGAAGGCCGGCGGCCGGTCGGGCACGCTGGCGAGGTTCGGGAACTCCGCGCCTTCGAGCTCGGCCCGGGCGTCGGTGACGCTCTGAGGCCTCGGGATGTTGCCGGTCAGCTGGTCCGAGGTGCTGATCCCCTCGCCGGCACCGCAGGCGACGAGCCCGAGCCCCAGGCACCCCACCAGCAGGGTCCGGGACCAAAGGCCCGCTTGCCGTCCTATCGGAGTCTTGCCGGCAACCCTTCGCCGCATACCAGCCTTTGTCTCCTCTTTACCTGCGCGCCCGGTTACACTAGGCAACGGGTTGGAAAGCGCCGATCTCCCATTTATGTTGCAGTGCAGCATAAATGGGGCTATACAGCGCATGGCAAAGAGTCGCGGTCGGCTTAACGAAAAAACGCACAACGGCGACTGGCGGAACCATAAGGAAAGCGACATGGGCGAGCAACGGGGTCCGGAATTCAACATGCCCGATCCGGTCGAGCTCTCGAAGGCACTGGGGAGCATCGCGGATCGGAGCCAAAAGATCGTCACGGAGTTCTTGGAGCGGCAGGGAACCAACGGCGGGATCGGGCCGATGGATCCGCTGAACATCGGCAACGCCTTCCTCGAGATGACGGCGAAGATGATGACCGATCCGGCCAAGCTGGTGCAGGCGCAGATGAACCTCTGGCAGGACTACCTGCGGCTCTGGCAGACCACGACCCAGCGCATCATGGGCGCCGCCGCCGAGCCCATCGCCGAGCCCGAGCACGCCGACCGGCGCTTCAAGGATCCGGCCTGGGAGGACAACCAGCTCTTCGACTTCATCAAGCAGTCTTACCTGCTGAGCGCGCGCTGGATGCAGTCGACCGTGCGCGACGTCGACGGTCTGGACGAGAAGACCGCGCAGAAGGTCGACTTCTACACCCGGCAGTTCGTCGACGCCATGGCGCCCTCGAACTTCATCATGACCAACCCGGAGGTCCTGCGCGAGACCCTGGAGTCCGGCGGCGAGAACCTGGTCAAGGGCCTGGAGAACCTGCTCGAGGACCTGGAGCGCGGCAAGGGCCGGCTGCACATCAAGATGACCGACTACGACGCCTTCAAGATGGGCGAGAACATCGCCATCACGCCGGGCAAGGTGGTCTACCAGAACGACCTGATGCAGCTGATCCAGTACACGCCGACCACCGAGACGGTGCACAAGCGGCCGCTGCTGATCATCCCGCC
>JASJAL010000353.1 GCA_030067055.1 Kiloniellales bacterium
CCGCTTCATGCGGCGGTTGAATTCCCGCCGCACCATCCACTGTTTGATCGGGAGGGTCTTCAGGCGGACCCGGATGATGACCGCGGAGTCGCCGAAGGAGTCGAGGCCCAGCACCTCCAGGGGTTCCAGGATCAGCGGCCCGTAGGTCTCGTCCGACCGCATCTCCTCGCCGATGCCCCTCAGGATCTCCGTCACCTCGTCCACGTCCTCCCGGTAGGCCACGCCGACGTCCATGAGCGCGAAGGCGAAGCCCTTGGTCATGTTGATCAGCGCCGTGACCTCGCCGAACGGGACCACGTGCACGTTGCCCGAGACGTCCCGCAGCCGGATGCTGCGGATGTTCATGCTCTCGACGACCCCGCTGTGGCCTCCGAGGTCGACGACCTCGCCGACCGCAATGGCGTCCTCCAGAAGGATGAACGTCCCGGTGATCACGTCCTTGACCAGGCTCTGCGCGCCGAACCCGATCGCCAGGCCGACCACGCCGGCGCCGGCGAGCAGCGGCGCGATGTTGACGCCGAGCTCCGCGAGCACGGTCAGGACCACGATGACCAGCAGGACGACGCGCACGACGTTGCGCAACAGCGGCAGTAGGGTCCGGATCCGCGCGCTCCGCTGGACCTCGGCGCCCTCCCGGCCCTGGATTTCGAGGTGGCGCTCGATCAGCAAGGTGACGAGCTCCCAGACGACCAGCGCCCCCACCAGGATCAACGCGATGGTCGCGATATGCGCCGTGACGACGCGGCCCGCGTCGCTGGAGAGCCAGTCGAAGACCTGGCCGAACCAGATATCGAGAATGAAAAGGGCGGAGAGGACGAAGACGCCGACCCGGAAAGCCTTGTGCAAGCCGGACAGGTACTGGTTGGCGCGGACCTCGAGGCGAGGAAAGCGCTGTTTGAGTTCGTCGCGAATCCGAAAGCCGCGTTCAAAGCCCTTGCGCAGCCCTGTCAGCACCAGGTTGGCAAGGACCAAGACGACGACCGTCAGCGCCGCGCTGCTGGCAAGATATTGGAACCCGCCTCGGACGCCGAGCGCCCACACGCCGTAGATCACGATCAGAAAAACGATCGCCAGGACGTGCCAGACGTCGGCCAGGCGCCGGCGCAGTTTGGGGAATCTCGCGGCCGCGTCCGGCTCGCGCGGCCCGCGGATCCAGGCGCCGGCCGCGGCGCGGTTCTGCAGCACCACCACGATCGCCAGCCCGGTGACGAGCAGACCCACGAGCTTGAGCAGGATCTGACTGGCCCCGCGCGGCAGGCCCAGAAGCAGAGCGGCCTCGGCAATGAAGTAGCCGTAGATGCCGATCCCGGCCAGACGGCGGACCCAGATCGTGACGTAGTTCGCGGTCTCGTCGCTGACCCGCACGATCCTGAGCGCCGCCGCGTCCGGCATGAGCAGGGTGCGGGCAGCCGCCATGACGATGCGCACGATCACGTTGGCATTGATGATGGCCAGGGCGACCAGGCGGGTCACCGGCCGCGGCTCGGTCGCAAGCAGGAGGCCGTAGGAGGCGGCCGCGAAGGCGGCGATCGGAACCAGGTCGAGGGCGGTGCGCGTCAGCCGAAGCAGGAAACGCAGGACGAGGCCGTCGCCCTCTCGATCGCTGAGCGCGCGGCGCGGTCGGGAGAGCAGGCGTCCGACGAGGAACTCGGCCAAGAGGCCGGCCAGAAGCACCAGCACGATCTTGCCGAGAACCTCGAGCCAGGTCTGACGCACCTGCGGGTCCTGGGCCTGATCCCACACCAAGCGGGCCGTTTGTGGCAGGCCGGCGAGAATTCTCGTGACCTGGCCGAACTGGGAGGCCACGCGATCGACCGCTTTCGAGAGCTCGGCGAGCAGCAGCGCGACGACGCCTTCCGGCGGCGGCGGTGCCTCTTCGACGGCCTGCTGTGCCGCCAGGAGCGCGCGAAGCTGGTCCACGAGCTGCTGCCGTGCAGCCTCGTCCTCCAGGGTCCCGATCAGCTGCTCCAGGCGCTCGCGGGATGCCTCCGGCGCGGTCGGAGCGCTCTCGTCTTGCTGGGCGGCCGCGCCAAGCGGCAGGAGCAGGCCGAGAACGAAACCGATCACGCAGAACGCGCGAAGCGCGCCGCGGAAACCGAGACGGCGTTTGACTGCTGGCACTTTGTCCCCACCCGTTTACGCGATCACGCGTTTTCGGGGACGCTAGACGCTGGTCTCCTCTCGGTCAAACCACGCGGCCGGGTATTGGTTCCCCGCCGCCGGCCTTCGACGCCGTACGCCGGCCGGATACGATGTTGGCACCGGCGCTGCACCCGAACGACCGGCGAAGCGGGCCGGCGCGCGAGCCAACGCGCGCCCCCTCGACGGGCGTTCTGACCCGGGGGAGTCCGGCGAGGATCCGCAGGGCGCCTGCGATCGGCAGCGGTTGATCCACCTCAACGACCTCAGGCCGATCGCGCGGTATAGGTCAGCCTCCGGCACGACGGCGATTCTGGGAAAGGCTTGCCGTGCGGTCGAAGATCAGTTTCGTGGGGGAAGAACAGCGAAGATGCCGCGTCGCCTTGACCGCAGGGATGTGTTGCTGCTCTCCGCCGTGGCTCCGGCGATCTGGGCAACGAGGGCACTTGCCCAGGCGGCACCGGCCTATCCGGTCACCATCGAGAACCTTCGCCTCGGCACGAAGAACGAGATGGCCGCGCACTTTCGCTACGTCGCCTTTTCGAAGAAGGCGGATGCCGAGGGCTACAAGGGCATCGCCTATATGTTCACCGCCCTGGCCACCTCCGAGCTCATCCACGCTCAGAACTACGACCGGATCCTGGTGCTGCTGGGCGCCGCCATCGATCACCCGCAAGCCCCGACCGCGCCCGTTTCGGATACCAAGTCGAACCTCATCTCCGCGGCGGAGGCGGAGATCAACACGATCGACAAGGTCTATCCGGCGATGCTGGAGAAGCTACGGACGGAAAACCACGGCGCCGCGATCGAGAGCGTCGAATACGCCTGGAAATCGCATCGACAGCACCGCGATATCATCGTTGAAATCCAGGAGTGGTCACCCTCCTTCTTCGAGACCGTCGCGCAGCGAATCGATGGTGAGACCGACCACTACTACGTCTGCAGGATCTGCGGGTCGACGCTCAACGAGACGCCGCCCGAGAAGTGTCCCATCTGCGCCTATCCCTCGGCCCACTACTCCTATATCGATCAGAGGACGTTCCTCTGAGCTCCGAGGAAATGGAGCCGACCTAGACACGGATCGCCGTGCCCCCGTGCCTGGCGCGCCGATCGATCAGCCTGGCACCGGAATCCTGGCCGGCTCGCTGGACCAGCCGAGCGGCCCGCGGACCATCGGCCACATCCCCGTCGGCGAAAAGCCACTTCATCGAGATCGTCGGCGCAGCGCCGCGCTTCGAGGGCTGGTCTCGCGGCGCCCTCGACGGCGACGATCTGTGATGCCCGGCCCCGCGCCCCTCCCCGCATTGGCTTGAAAAGAAAACCCCGGCCGAAGCCGGGGTTTTTGGTTGACGGCCGTCGCCGTCGTGTAACCTCGGGGGCCGAGGCGGCTTACTTCATCTTGGTGCGGAAGTACTTGCCAGCCTCGTCCTTGAGCGCCTTGCCGGCGGTGAAGCGCGGCTGCAGGGTCGCCGGCTTGGCTTTGAAGGTGGTCGGCTCGCCGGTGAAGGGGTTGGTGCCCTTGCGCGCCTTGGTGGCAGCCTTGTAGCGCATCTTCAGGCGGCCGAGATGGCCCAGCGGCACGCTGCCCGGCGTGCGCTTCTTGGTGTCCTTGAGCGCGAGCTCGGAAACCACCGGCCAGAGCGCGTTGAGCATCCTGTTCGCGTCCCTGCGGCTGAACTCGCAGCCCCACTCCTCGCCGAGTTCCTCGGTCAGAGCCGCGGAATAGGCGTCGGCAAGCTGGGTCTTGGTGATGGTCATGGCTTTTCCTTCGTGTTTGCCCCGGAAGTCTAGGAGATCGAACCGGTCAGCGCCGGCGATGTCAGACCCTGCCTGCTTACGCAACCAGTGGTAAATAAAAGGTAAAGCGGCGGTCGCAGGTCCAGTCTGCAATGCGAATCCGGCAGTAGAACCGCGCTTGATCTAAGTCATTCCTGCTTGTGGACTCCGGGGCACAATCTCTGCGAAGCTCTTGACCGTTGAGGTTCCACTTTGGGGGATGGAGAAATGCAAAAGGCCATAGCGATCGCGAGCACCGGGCTTGCCCTCTTCGCCTTGGCGGCTTGCGGCACCGTCGTCGACCAGTTCGACGACAAGTACGAGCGCGCGCAGCAGGCCGAGATGAAGGGCACCGAATTCGATCGCAAACTCTACGAAGGCTACATGGAAGCCGCCGCGCGCGAGCGCGAGGAATACGATTGGCCGGCATCGCGTCGTTTTGCCATCAAGGCGCTGGATGCGGCGGAGGGCCAGCGCACGGCGCCGGACTCGCTGCGCGATCACGACGTGCCGTCCGAGTCCCAGGCCGAGCTGACCGAGGCGCGCATCCAACTGATCGCGGCCCTCTACAGCGGTGCCGCCGGCCTGAAATCCGACGAGGCGGCGCGGGCGCAAGTTTCCTTCGACTGCTGGATCCAGGAAGCGGTGGAGGACCATCAGCCGTCGGACATCTCCGCCTGCCGCGACGACTTCTACGCCGCCATGGCCGCCCTGAAGAGGCAGCCCTACCTCGTCTACTTCCCGCTCGGCAGCGCGGATGTCGACGACGACGGCAAGATGCTCGTCAACAAGGCCGCGGACGCGGTCAAGGCCGGCTTCACCGGCAAGATCGAGGTCGTCGGTCACGCCGACCAGGTCGGTCCGTCCAAGGTCAACATGACGCTGTCCCAGAAGCGGGCCGACGAGGTCAAGCGTCTGCTCGAGATGGCCGGCGTCCCGGCGGACAAGGTCGAGGCCGTCGGACGCGGCGACACCGCACCGAAGGTCTCGGCCGCGGCCGGCGCCCCGGAAGCGGGCAACCGCCGGGCCGAGATCAACTTCGTGCCGTAAGGTGGCCCGCGTTCGGATGAACGCGGATTAGCTGCTTTCTTGGTGAAACGGACCAAACTCCGCCCGATTGAGTCTAATTGGGCGGAGTTTGATCTAGCGCGGACCCGACCGAGTCTGCAAGCTTGAGACAAGCTGCTGCTGCGGCTTTGGGCTCGAATTTGGACGCCGTCATCGGGGAGCGCGATGGTGTTTGGCAGCTGGCCGAAACTCACCATGGGGCGGTGGCGCGGTATACCGATCCGCCTCGAAGCGACCTTTGTTCTCGTCCCGGTCTTCTTTATTGGAGGTCTTTCCCGGCAAGCCATCGATGATGGCTGGTTAATTGCCGTCGTTGGCAGCCTGGGTGTTCTTCTTTCAATCCTTCTGCACGAACTCGGCCACGCCGCCACCGCCAGGCTGAATCAAGTCGGCGTCAGAGAGATCGTGATTGGTGGCTTCTACGGTTTTGCGACACTGAAGCGCCAAGCAATTCCTCGCCGGTCGCTAGTTCGCATACTCGCCGCCGGGCCGCTGGCCAACCTGCTCATCTTTCTTGCGCTTTTGGTAGCTCTGTCGGCCGCAGCGCCCGTGGGTGTCGGCCTTCCTGACTTGACCCAGCCACTCGGTAGGTCCCTCAGCTGGCAGAGCGAAACGCTTCGTCTACTGGCGCTCGTCAACCTGGCAATGTTCGTCTTCAACCTGCTGCCGGCCTTTCCCCTGGATGGCGGCCGGATCCTTGGTCAGCTCCTCGGCCCAATCCTCTCCCACGAGGCGAACGCCCGGATCGTCTCGGGGCTTGGTCTGGTGATCGGATCCCTGATGGTCCTGATGGGTCTCGGCGCCAGCTTGGTCCTTTCGCTCATCGGTCTCATGATCGTGATGATCAACTTGCGCCGTCTCCGCCGCAAGCCAGCCTCCAAACAGCAACGAGTGTGAAGCCGCCTCTCGGCCGCCGGCGCAATTCGCGTCACCGGGCCCACCGCTAGGCGGCCTCCGCCCGCAGGGCCGACTGCACCGTCGCCCGCCCGCGCATCATCTCGCGGTGCGCCGCGACCTTGGGGAAGCGGCCCGGGTCGACCCCGTCCCCCTCCATCCACTGGGCGAGGGTGAAGAGGTAGGGGTCGGCGATGCTGTAGGTCGCGCCCAGGACGAAGGGCCCGGCGAAGGCTTCCGCCTCGACATAGGCCCAGCAGGCGCCGACCGAGTCGGGGACCTTGCGCCGCATGGCGGCGATGGCCTCCGGCTCGTCGGCCCAGCGGTGGCCGCGCATGCGGTGGGCGTGGGCGACGTGCAGGGTCGAGCAGAGGTAGCTGTTGAAGGCCTGGAGCTGCGCGAAGGCGAAGGG
>JASJAL010000354.1 GCA_030067055.1 Kiloniellales bacterium
CGGCCACCGGACGGGAGAGCGTTTTCGAGAAGCTGCGCGAGCAGAACCCACGAGCTGCCCGCGACGGCGATCTTGACCCAGATTAAGGGCAAGTCGGGGAATCTGGTCTTTTCTGGTCTTCGGATGGTGCCGAGGCCGCGCGATGAGCCGTTCACGTTGCTTGCTGGTGATTGTTATGCTCCTCGCCCTGTCGCTGGGCGCGACGGCGGGTCGTGCCTTCGAGGCTGGCGGAGGCTTGTGGCACAGCCGCGACGCCGAGGGCGGAGACCGGATCAAGCTCTACTTCTTCCACTCGGAGACCTGCCCGCACTGCGCGCGGGCCGAGCCCTTCATCCGCGACCTGGCGGAACGGCATCCCTGGGTCGAGGTCGACTCGCGCGAGGTGACGGGTTCTGCTGCGAACCTCGAGTTCTTCGGGCTCCTCGCCGCCAGGGTTGGAGAGACCATCCGGGGCGTGCCCGCCTTCTTCGTCTGCGGAGAGATGATCGTCGGCTTCGACAGCGCAGCGGGCATCGGCCGTGCGATCGAGGACCAGTTGGTCGACTGCCATACGCGCCTGGTGGCGGGCGCGTCCAGGCCAAGCGCCGAGCCGCCACCGGACGCGAGGGTGGAAGTCCCCTTGCTCGGCAGTCTGGACGCCGCGGTCCTGTCGCTGCCGATCCTGACCCTGGTGCTCGGCGGGCTGGATGCCTTCAACCCCTGCGCCTTCTTCGTCCTGCTGTTCCTGCTGAGCCTTCTGGTCCACGCCCGGAGCCGCGCGCGCATGGCCCTGGTCGGCGGCGTCTTCGTCGTCTTCTCGGGCCTGCTCTACTTCGTCTTCATGGCCGCCTGGCTGAACCTCTTCCTGGTGCTCGAAAGGGGCCGCCTGGTCGTGTTGGCCGCCGGGCTGATCGCCGTCGTGCTGGGGCTGGTCAACGTCAAAGATTTCGTCAGCTTTCGGAAAGGCCCAACGCTCTCCATCCCTGAGCAAGCGAAGCCGGGGCTCTTCGCGCGGATGCGCGGCCTGATTTCGGCGGAGAGCCTGCCGGCGCTCCTGACCGGAACCATCGTGCTGGCCACGGCCGCCAACACCTACGAGCTGCTCTGCACCAGCGGCCTGCCGATGGTCTACACCCGGATCCTGACCCTGGCCCAGTTGCCGGTCACGACCTACTACCTCTATATCGCGGCCTACAACGTGATCTACATGATCCCGCTGACCGCCATCGTGGTCGTGTTCACCGCGACCCTCGGCCGGCGCAAGCTGACCGAGGGCCAGGGCCGTGCGCTCAAGCTGCTGTCCGGCCTGATGATGCTGGGCCTGGGTCTGGTCCTCCTGGTCGCTCCCGCGCTGCTCGACAACCTCTTGACCTCGATCCTGCTCCTCGCCGCGGCACTCACGCTGACCTTCGCCGCCGTGGTCGCCGACCGCCTCCGGCAGCGACGTCACGCCGGCCCTTGACGCATCGGGTCGAGACCGGCGAGGGCCGTGTCGTCGAAAGGGTCTTCGGCTCCGGCCAGCGCATCGATCAAACGCTCCGCGGCCGCGGCAACCGGCGGTGTCAATGTGTCGCCGAAGCCGAAGGCGGCACCGGTGACGCCGATGACGACCAGGCGTGCCGGCAGGCGCCCCAGGGTCCGGCCGAGTGCGATGGCCTCGGGCAATCCAAGCCGGTGGCTGGAGTGCACGAAGCCGGCCCGTGCGAAGGCCGGTTCGTCGAGATCCGTGAAGACGCGCAAACGTCCAGGCGCATCTTTGCCCGCGACGGCGTCGATGACGATGCAGGCGGGCCGGCGCTCCCAGATGTCCAGCAGGCCGCTGCCATCGCCTTCGTGCGCGACGGCCGGCAGACCGCGCTTCGTCAGGGCGCGGGCGACGTAGGGGCCGACGCCGTCGTCCTGGCGTTCGCTGTGGCCGACGCCGACGATGATCCCGCTGTCAGGCGCGCTCGACATCCAGCTTCAGGAAATGGGTCGCGCAGGAGATGCAGGGATCGTAGTTGCGGATCGCCTGCTCGCAGCGCCACTGCAGGGCTTCGTCGTCGAGGTCGTGGAAGCGCTCGACCGTGCCGACCAGGTCGAGCTCGATCTGACGCTGATTTTGCGAGGTCGGCGGCACGATGGTCGCGGCGACGATGGCGCCGTCCTCGGCGACTTCGTAGCGGTGATAGCAGATGCCGCGCGGCGCCTCGGTGATGCCGTGGCCGGTTCCGGCGCGCAGAGCCCCCTCGATGAAGCTGGGATCGGGCGGGCTGTAGGTGCGGGCCAGCCGCGCGGCCTCCCGGAAGGCGTAGATCACCTCGACTTGGCGGGCGAGCAGGCTCTTGAAGGGGTTGCGGCAGCCCGGCGCGAGCCCGGCCTTCTCGGCCAGCCCGAGGATGTCGGCCGGCAGGCGGTCGGCGTTGAGGTTGAAGCGCGCCAAGGGGCCGACGAGGTAGGGCTGGCCGTCGAGGGTCGCGCCCTGCAGGGCGTTGGAGTGCGGGACCTGGTGCTCCTCGAAGTGCTCGGGAAAGGCTTCCACGCCGATGTCGAGGCCCGCCGAAGAGACGATTCGCCCCTCGGCGATCGGATAGTCGGACTCATGACGCATGGCGACGAAGAGATAGTCCATCTCGAGGTCGGGAAATTCGAAGCCCGAGAAAGCGTCGAGCGCGGCGATCGAGAGCGCCTCGCCGCGCTCCAGCTCGGGAATCAGCGCTCGCACGTCTTCGGCCGCGGGTGCGCGGTAGAAGCCGCCGACCCGGGTGTTCACCGGATGCACGCTGCGCCCGCCGATCACCTCCATCAGGCGGTTGCCGGTCTTCTTCGCGGCCAGGCCGTTCTCGACCAGGCCGCGGTCCGACTGGGCCAGCTCGATCGAGTCCTGCAGGCCGAGGAAGTCCGGCGCGTGGAGCAGGTGGGTGTGCAGGACGTGGCTCTGAATCCATTCCCCGCAGTAGATCAGCCGGCGCAGATCGGAGATCGGCCCCGGGATCTGCCAGCCGAGCGCGTCCTCCATGGCCTTGCTCGCACCCATGATGTAGGCGATCGGGCAGATGCCGCAGATCCGCGAGGTGACGTCCGGAGCGTCCTGATAGGAGCGGCCGCGCAGCAGGCCTTCGAAGTAGCGCGGCGGTTCGAAGATGCTGAACTCCGAACGGACGACCTTGCCGCCCTCCAGCCGGACCTTGAAGCGCCCTTCGCCCTCGACCCGGGCGAGGGCCTCGACCTGAATGATGCGCGTGCTATCGCTCATGACGGCGTCGCTCCCTGGCGAAGTCGGGGGCGCCGGCGGTGAAGCCGCCGAAAAGGTCCCGGATCGTCCGTTGGTCGGCGCCGAGCGCAGCCAGTTCCGCCGCCAGCGCCGTGGTGTTGGCGCCCTCCTTGGGGCCGAAGCAACCGTAGCAGCCGCGGCCGACCTTGGGACAGAGATTGCCGCAGCCGCCCTGGGTGACCGGCCCCAGGCAGGGAATGCCCTTAGTGACCATGACGCAAGCGGTGCCCGCCAGCTTGCACTCGGCGCATTGGCTGTGGTCCGGAATCGTCGGCTTGCGGCCCTTGAGCAAGGCGGAGATCACCTCAAGGAGCTGGCCCTTGTCGATCGGGCAGCCGCGTAGCTCGTAGTCGACCTTGACGTGGTCGGCGATCGGCGTCGAGGTCGCCAGCGCGTCGATGAACTGCGGGCTTGGGTAGACAGAGGCCCTGAGCGCGTCATGGTCGAGACTGTTGCGCAGCGCCTGGATCCCACCCGCCGTCGCACAGGCGCCGATGGTGATCAGGAGCTTGCTGTCGCGGCGGATTTCCTGGATGCGCTCGACCTCGTGGGCGGTCGAGACCGAGCCCTCGACCAGCGATATGTCGTAGGGCCCTGCTTTGGTGGTGCGCGTGGCCTCCAGGAAGTAGGCGATCTCCACGGCCTCGGCGAGGTCGAGCAACTCGTCCTCGCAGTCCAGCAAGGTGAGCTGGCAGCCGTCGCAGCTCGAGAATTTCCAAACGGCCAGCTTGGGCTTCATCGCTAGAGCTCCCAGACCGTCATGAGATCGCGAACCGCCGGATAAGAAAAGACCGGTCCGTCGCGGCAGATCAGGTGCGGTCCCAGCTGGCAGTGCCCGCACCAGCCGATGCCGCACTTCATGTTGCGCTCCAGGGACAGATGGATGTCCTCCTGGGGCACGCCGGCGTCGGCCAGGCCCTGGGCGGCGAAGCGCATCATGATCTCCGGTCCGCAGACCATCGCCACCGTCTCGGCCGGATCGCGCAGCATCGCCGGCACCAGGTCGGTCACCACCCCGACCCGGCCCGTCCAGTCGCTGCCGGCCTGGTCGACCGTGATGCCGACGCGCAGGCCCGCCGTGGCCGACCAGCCGAGCAGCTGCTGCGGATAGAGCATCTGGTCGGGCGAACGGGTCCCGTAGACGATTTCGAGACTTTTCAGGCGTTCCCTGTTGGCCAGCGCCCAGTAGATGATCGGCCGCGTCGGTGCGAGCCCGAGGCCGCCGGCCACCACCATGAGATGCTTGCCCAGGGCGCGTTCGACCGGCCAGGCTGTGCCCAGCGGCCCGCGCACGCCGAGGCGATCTCCCGCCTCGAGGCCGCACAGGGCCCGGGAGACCGCGCCCACGCCGCGGATCGTCTGCACCAGAGTTTCGGGCGCTGCCGGGTCGCCGGAGATGCTGATCGCGATCTCGCCGACGCCGTGGACGTAGAGCATCGTGAACTGTCCCGGAGAAAAGCCGAGGGGCGGGCCGTCCAGGGGCGTCATCTCCAAGGTGGCGCAGTCTGCAAGTTCGGGCCGCCGGGCGCGGACTTCGAAGGGCTGCGGCAGCATCCCGCTTTCGACGGGCGTCATATCTTGGCCGACGGTCACGTCTGCCTTCATAGGGCTCGACCCACCTCGGCCGGTGGCGCGTAGAGGTCGAGCAGACGCAAGCGGGTGGTCTGAAGCCGCTGGGCGACGATCGGCAGGAAGCGCTGCATGACCTGGTAGCCCATCTTGGGATCGGCGTCGCACTTGCTGCGCAGGCAGTTGGCGTCGACGCCCGTGGCGCGGACGTCGCCGAGGGCCCGCGCATCGAAACGCCAGCGATAGGGCGGCAGGATCCAAGAGGCGCCGACGACATGTCCGGGATCCAGGGTCTGCACCTTCAGCCGGCCGCGGCCGGGCATGCTCACCTCCAGGGCGACGTTGCCGGAGCGCAGCAGGTAGAAGGTGTTCGCGGGTTCTTCGGCCTTGAAGAGGTAGGCACCGTCGGCGAAATGCGCATTCGTCGCGCAGCCGCCGAGCAGGTCCGTGATCTCGTTGTCGAGCCCCGCGAAGAGAGGATGGGCGGCCAGGATCTCGGCCATCGACTGGATCTTGTTTTTAGCCATCAACTGTCCTCTCCGAGTTCGACTGAGGGCGGCCGCGCAGTTGCCAGCGTCGCCACCTCGGCCGTGATATCGATCCCCACCGGGCACCATCCGATGCAGCGCCCGCAGCCGACGCAGCCGGAGCTGCCGAACTGGTCGTGCCAATGCGCCAGCTTGTGCGTGATCCACTGGCGGTAGCGCGAGGCCGTCTCGCTGCGCACGGCGCCGCCGTGCAGGTAGCTGAACTCCAGGGTGAAGCAGCTGTCCCAGCGGCGCCAGCGCTCCGCCTCCGCGCCATCCAGCGAAGAGCGGTCCTCGACCGTCCCGCAGAAGCAGGTCGGGCAGACCATGGTGCAGTTGGCGCAACTCAGGCAGCGCTCGGCCACGGCGGCCCAGTGCGGGTGATCGTAGCTGCGTTTCAGCAGCGCCTCCACGCCATCGCTCATCTGCCGCTGCTGTGCCTCCGCGCAGGCCCGCGAGCCCTCGCGCGCCGCCTTCAGATCGGCGTCGCTGGCCGGCTCTCCGGTCAGCTGATCCAGAATGTCTCGGCCCCGCGCGCTGCCCGCCGTGACCAGGAAGACGTGGCGTCCATCCTCGATCAACTCGTCGAGTGCCAGATCGAAGCCATCCTCCGCTCGCGGGCCGGTGTCCATGGAGGCGCAGAAGCAGGTGGCCGCTGGCCGCATGCAGTTCACGGCGACGAGCAGCAAGGCCTCGCGTCTCTGGCGGAATCGCCCGTCGATGAAGGGGCCGCCTTCGAAGACCGTCGTCAGGGTCTCGAGCGCGGCCAGATCGCAGGGTCGGACCCCGATCACCGCCGTGAGCGGCGCGTCGAGCGGCGCTTCTGCCGCCGCGAGGTCCAGGCCCGTCGAATACAACTTTTCCTGCGCCGGATAGACCACCCGCTTCAGGCCCTGCATGGGCAGCGTGTGGTCGAA
>JASJAL010000355.1 GCA_030067055.1 Kiloniellales bacterium
CACTCGGCGATCGCTCCGACCAGGGCCTACCTCTTCGAGGCTGCCTGGGTGCTGCTCACACGGGTCCAGAAATGGTGTGCGCTCAAGGCTTGGGGACTCAGGGTGGCAAAGCGGGTCGGCTTCAAGAAGACCAAGGTCGCCGTCGCGCGCAAGCTCGCAGTGGTTCTGCGTCGCATGTCGCGCGATGCAACAGACTCCATCTGGTCAAGCAAGGAGGCTGCGGCTTAGAAGAAACAAGGTCCCAGAATTTCGCGTGAGCGGAAGCAATGTCCCTGTCGGGACGGCGGCGTCGGCGAGATCGGCCCAGTCTTTGCGATGCTTTATCGAGGCAAGCTCGCTTTACACATTGATCCGCCAACGCCCTCCAACGCCGCCATGTAGAGGCAAGAGACCTTACTACGGAGAAAACAGTGAATCGGACAGGTGCATCACGGAGAGCTTGACGCTCGGTCCCCGAGTTAGGGACCGGCCCGGGTCAATTGCAGTTGTAGGACACGTTGTTGGCCGCGTCGATCTTCCGAATCACGTTCCAGTGTTCCTGGTAGGTGATCGGAATGAACTGGCCCTCGTTGGACCTAGAGTACTCCACCTTCAAACTGGTGGGCGAGCCATCGGGCTTGTCCCATTGAAAGGACATAAACGATTCTTTGACCTTCTCCGCAAGCTCCGGCTTCAGGTTGAAGACGTGACCGTAGCCCCCGGTCGGGAACTTCTGGGACTGGTAAAGGACAATCGTGTCCTCCTCCTTGATCACGTCGCGCTTGATCATGTGCAACTTGATCGGGTTGGCGATCGCGGCCGCATCGTAGTCCCTGTTCGCCACGCCCAGGATCGAGTTGTCGTGCGCACCCGAGAACACGGTCTCGAAATCCCGGCCGGGGATCATGTCGAACTCACTCTTGAGTAGGGCCAAGGGCGCCTTGAAGCCGGAGTTCGAGGTGGGTCCGGTGAAGGCCAGTGTCCGGCCTTTGATATCCTCGACTTTTTCGATGCCGCTGCCCGGATAGGTCAGGATCTCCATGGAGTAACCGTAGTCGCCATTCAGGCGGGCCATCATGGCGAAGGATACGAAGCCGGCGCAGTTGACCGCCAGCGGATTGGACCCGGTGTTGACGCCGGCTACGTGCAGGCGGCCCGAACGCATGGCCTCGATCAGAGCCACGTCGGATTGCGGCGGGAAGAACAAGACCTTCTTGCCCGTCACCTTCTCCATGTGTTCCAGGAAGTCGGACCAGGCTTCCTTATAGGGTGCCGGGTCACCCAACAGCACATAGCCGAAGACCAAGGTATCTGGATCGACCCATTGGCTCGGATCGGTCGGCGCATCGGCCACAAGATCGCCATTGCGGTCGCAATACCGTTCGTCCAGGTCTCCGCGCGGGCAGTCCGCCTGAGCGCTCGCGGGAGCGGCCTGTACCAAAAGGCCCAGGGCGGCAAAACTGGCCAGGGCCGTCATGGTCAACGACTTCAAATACGGCATGCGACTCTGCTCATCCCTGTTGATCAGCGGTTTTTCAGCCGATTGAACCAATCCGGTCAGCTTCAGTTTGACCCAAGACTAGTCCGAGGAACGGCCGGTGGACAACGAGTGAATCGAACGCCGAGTTTCTCGAACAACCCAATCACCGAGGCGTGAGAGACTCGGCTGACTAGTAGGCGTCATGTCGTGGTTGGGTCAGAACTTGCCGTTCGTTGATGGCGCGAGCCGCGCCCGGACCTGTGAGTGGACAGGACGAAATCCCCGGAGCTAACGTGAAAGACACTGTGCAACGGGGAGAAATCAGATGGCCACCTACATCTCGCTGGTGAACTACACCGAGCAAGGGATCAAATCGATCAAGGAGTCGCCGAGGCGTGTCGATGGCGTTCGGGTGCTCGCCGAGAAGCTCGGTGGCAAGATGGGCGATCTCTACCTGACCATGGGCGCCTATGACATCATCGCGATCTCTGAGTTTCCCGACGCTGAGGCGGCGGCCAAGTTCGCCCTGGCGCTTGGGTCCTTGGGCAATGTGCGAACGACGACGCTGCAAGCCTTTGACGAGGCTCAGTTCCGCGACATTGTTTCCAATCTGCCTTAGGGGCTGGGTATCTCGAGGTCGGTCCCCAGCTCGAAAACCAGCACGACATGGCGGTGACGACGGCCCGCTCGTAGACAGACACATTCTTTGGGCGAAAGCGACACTTCGCCCTGAGACGTTAGGGCCCCGGGATTCGACGTCGAAGCTGCAGGTTTGGCAGCTCAGGGACCGTACCCGAGCGAACCGGCTTCTACCGGAAACCGGAGAAGCCGGAGGACGGCGACACCCTCGACTTTACCAGTCGCCGGAGCGAAGCAGCAGGCTGCCGTCGTTCTCGAAGCGGCCCTGGGCCAGGAGGTCGCTGAGCCGCGCGACGACATCGACGACATGCTCTCTGGCCGCCTCGACGCAAGCGCCGGGGGTCGGCGGGTCAGGGCAGCGGTCTTCGATGGCTTCGCGGGAGATCCGGCACATCACCAGGACACCGTTCTGCCAAGCGCAGAAGCGAACCTCCTGGTGCCCGGCATCCCATTGCCATTTCTCGGGAGTCGTTTCGATCATCGTCGTCCTCAGTGTTTCGCCGGATCGCTTGTCTCTTTCCGCCGGGCCTCTTGGTCCCCGGTGCCGGCATCGCATCGAGTCGAAGCTGTGGCCGGCGCCAGGGGCTCCCTTCGGTCGAGGAGGGCGCAGGTGTGCCCGCGCGGGCGGCCGCGAGACTGCTTGCCGGTCGCCTGCGTGTGCCGGCACCTCAAGGGGGTATGAGGCGCCGGCACACTCGGCCGCGTCCGTAGGTCAGGCGCCGCGGAGAGGTCGCACCGGAAGGTGCTCCCGAGTCTTGGCGCTCATGAGGGACAGATCGCCCTCTTCTTGCTTTCCTCCGCTGCAGACATACGGCTACGACATCCTTTGACGGCATCGCGTCCTCGAATGCCGGGCGCGAGACTCACGCTCAGAGGCTTCGCGCCTCTTTGGCGCGCCGAACCGCCTGGTTCGACCGCGAGATCTTGATCGGCGTCGTGAAGAAAGATGGCTTTCCGTTCATGCCTGGAATTCAGGTGGTCGCCGCGCATTACGGCGTCCTGTCCTGGGCATTACATCTTCCGTAATGTTCCGGAACGCGCGGCTTGGCCAGCCCGACCCCGGGACCTCAGGGGTGCAGGACGATCTTGGCGGCGGCGGTCAGCCCCTGGTTGAGATCGTGGAAGGCCTGGACGCCGTCTTCCAAGGAGCGCGATTCGGCCCAGGCGAGGTCGCCGAGCGCGCCCTGATGCAAGACGTCGAGCGAGGCGCGCAGGTCGGCCTCGGTATAGGTGTAGACGCCGAGGAAGGCGGTCTCGGACAGGGTGACCCGGCGGGCGTCGAAGTCGCCGGCCCAGTCCTGCAGGCCGAGGTGGGAGACCACGCCACCGGCGGCGACGGCCTCGACCGCCGCGGCACGGGTCCGCTGGCTGCCGACCGCATCGACCACCAGGTCGAAGCCGCCGGCCTCGGCGGGCGCGGCGACGGGATCCAGGGTTTCAAGCCCGGCCGCCTCCGCGGTCGCCCGGCGCAGCGGGTTGGTCTCGGCGAGCCGCAGCTCGGCGCAGCCGTGGTGGCGCAGGATCAGGCCGGCGAGCAGGCCAACCGAGCCGCCGCCGATAACCAGGGCGCGGCTCTCGGCCAGGGGCAGCCAGAGGGCGGAGAGCCCGAGCTCGACGGCGTGCCAGGCGGTGGCGCAGGGCTCGGTCAACGCCGCGTGCTCCGGCGCCATGCCGTCGAGGACGGGGATCAGGTTCCGCTCCGGGATCGCGACCCGCTCAGCGAAGGCGCCGGGGTGCTGCATGCCGATCAGCTCGCGCTCGGGGCAGAGGTTGGTGCGGCCGCCTTCGCAATAGCGGCAGCGGCCGCAGACGATGACCGGGTTGAGCACCACCCGCTGGCCCGGGGTCTCGCCCTCGAGCACCCGGCCGGCGGCCTCGTGGCCGAGGATCATCGGCGGCACCCGGCGCGGATCGTGGCCGTGCCAGGCGTGCAGGTCCGAGCCGCAGATGCCGACCGCCTCGACCGCGACCAGGGCGTCGCCGGGCCCGGGCTCCGGCTCCGGCTGGTCGCGGATCTCGGTCGCCTCGGTGCCGGTGTAGACCAGGGCTTTCATGGGCGGCGCTCCGCTTCGGGTTCCAGGGCGTCAGACTAGCGCAGGATCAGGCGATGAGGAAATCGAGGCGCGGCTCGGCTTTGGAGGGATCGAGTTCGAGGATCTCGGCCGCGACCACATTTTCGGCCACGAAGGGATCAGCCTCCACCCGGCTCTCCAGTTCCGCACGCGAGGTGTTGTGGGCCAGGATCCCGCCGCCCAGGCCGGGCCTCAGGCTGCCGGTCAGGAGGAACACGCCGTCCTCGTAGCCGCGCTTGATCCAGTCCTTGTGACCGTCCATGAACTCGCCGGCCTTGCCTTTGTTGTCCGAAAACCTGAGGAGCACGATGAACATCCGAAGGGCCCTCTCGTCATTTCACTGCTGTATGTTTCAGAGCTATATCATTTGGCCGAATTGACGCCTACTCAACCGCCGAAAGCGCACGCTACTGCGCGCGCCGGTCCTCTCACTTCGACAGGCTCAGCATGAGGACGCGTGATATCGCCTCGTCCCCGCGTAGCGCTGGGCTGCGCCTCCTGTCG
The DNA here is from genome assembly GCA_030067055.1 of Kiloniellales bacterium. The sequence continues at coordinate 4,675 of JASJAL010000355.1, forward strand.
AAGGGCGAGCCCCCACTGAGATGACAGGAGGACTAAGGCCTCGCCAACATGAGGCGGCCGTCTTCGAGGCCGTAGAGGAGTTCGGGACGGCCGTCGGCGTCGAGGTCGGTGGCGAGGATGGCGGTCACGATCTCGGCGTCGTGGCGGATCGCGTCGAGCTCGGCGAAGGTGCCACCGGCGAAGGTGACGATGCGCAGGGAGCGGCGGCCGTTGGCCGGGACCGCGAGGTCGGGGACGCCGTCGCCGTTCCAGTCGAGGACCGCCGAGAGGTCGAGCTCGCGGCTGCCGATGGCGTGGTTGGAGAAGCCCGCGACCGCCTGCTCCTGGCGCAGTTCGCCGTCGACCAGCTCCCAGACCCGCAGCGTCCCGCCGATGTGCGGGGTCTCGACGTAGGCGATCTCGACCCGGCCGTCGCCGTCGAAATCGGCCGCCCCGGCCGGGTTGAGCCAGCGGTTGGCGATCCCGATCGGCGGGGTCTCGGCCAAGTGTTCGATCTTGCCGTCGACGAGGCGGTAGAAGGCGAGCGCGGCACCGCGGTCGAGATAGCTGCGGATGACGACGAACTCCGTCTGCCCGTCACCGGTGAGGTCGACCAGGCGCACCCGCAGGTCCTCGAAGACGGAGCCGGGCGGCAGGGTCAGGTTGAAGGAACCGCCGACTCGAAGAAAGCCGAGGTGAAAACCGGATGCCTCGACCTGGTCACCGAGAATACCGTGCCTATAGATATCGGTCGGATGGATCAGCCAAGCAGCTAGAGTGCCAACCACTAAGGTTGGCTGAGCGTCGGAAAGAATCCGGTTTGCGCGGCGCGGAGCAACCACCCAGTCCGTATAGTGGTCAAGCGCCGCGGGGTCCGCGAGAGGGATGCCAATCAATTCCGAGCCCATTTCATTGAGGGGCGCGGAGAGAGGCCCGGACAAGTCCCGCAACACGAACTTGCCGCTTCCGACGCTCAAGGCCGTCCATTGGTTACCGCAGCGCAGGACCTTGGCGGTCTTGACGAGATTTCCCGTCGAGATACCGCTGCCCAACCCTCGGTCGAGCTGGGTGACGCAGGTGCCAGGTATGGCTTCGCCGACTTCGGCCGCGTCGAGACCCCAAGCCAGACCGAGTCCGCAGAGGGTCACGCCAAAAAACGCGGCCCGCTGCAACCAAAGCCTCAAGCGCTTTCCGCCCTGCGGGCCTGGCGCTTGCGTTCGTGGGGGTCGAGCTCGCGCTTGCGCAGGCGGATGGTCTCGGGGGTGACCTCGACCAGCTCGTCGTCGTCGATGTAGGCGATGGCCTGCTCCAGCGAGAGCTTGCGCGGCGGGGTCAGGCGGATCGCCTCGTCGTTGCCGGCGGCGCGGAAGTTGGTCAGCTGCTTGGCCTTGAGCGGGTTGACCTCGAGGTCATTGTCGCGGCTGTTCTCGGCGATGATCATGCCCTCGTAGACCTCGACGCCGGAACCGATGAAAAACGCCGCGCGCTCCTCCAGGTTGGCCAGCGCGTAGGCGACGCTCTTGCCCTTGGCGTTGGAGATCAGGACCCCGTTGCGCCGGCCGGCGATCTTGCCGGCGTAGGGGCCGTACTC
>JASJAL010000074.1 GCA_030067055.1 Kiloniellales bacterium
CCAGCAAATGGCGGTGGTCCGCGAGACCGAGCCCGAGGCGGTCAGCCTGGCTTTACGAGAGTTCTGTCCAGACGCCGCGGCGGAGCCTGCGGCCGGCGAGTTCTTCGCCTGGCTGCAAGCGCGCGGGACCTTCGCCCAGTACATTCTCTACTCGGACGAGGAGGTCCTGCGCTTCGACGATCTGATCCGCCGTGGCGTGATCCCCGATGGGCCGCGTTTCGTGCTTTTCGTCCTCGGCCGCTACACTCCGGACCAGACCTCGCAGCCCAGGGACTTGCTACCCTTTATCGCCGCGAACCGGGCCGGGCACACCTGGATGGTCTGCGCCTTCGGCGCGCGCGAGGCGGCCTGCGCGGTGGCCGCCGCGGCCCTGGGCGGACACGCCCGGGTTGGCTTCGAGAACAACCTCTTCCTGCCGGCCGGGATCCAGGCCGCCGACAACGCCTGCCTGGTCGCGGCGGCGGCCCGGGGCATTGCCGCGATCGGCCGCCCGCTGGCCGCGGCCGCCGCAGCTCGGGCTCTGATGGCGGGCAAGTCCGCCTGAGGCCAATTCTGCAGCGGGTTGCCGGGTTTTTCCGGGGGTGGCAATTTCGGCGGAATAGTTGTTCAATGCCCCGGTGATAGAGGCGCGATAAGCGCTCGGTTCTTGGCAGCAGGGAGACGGTTTCTGAGCAACAGTCCGGTTGCGGTCGGGTGGCATGGCTGCCCCGGATGGCCGAACACCGGGCAGGTCATTCTTCATCGACAACGCGCGACACCGCGCAGGCGGCTCTTCGAGTTCCCTGGGCGCCTAAGTGTCATGCGTTTCGGTATTGGCAATTTGCCCCAGCACAAGGGCAGTCTGGCAATAGTCGGAGGTAACCACATGAATAAGCTGTTTGCGACGGTATGCGCAGCCGCCTTGATTGGCGGCGCAACATTGACCGGAGGCGTGATCGAGGCGAAGGCCCAGCAGACCTTCGTCACCATCGGCACCGGCGGTGTCACCGGCGTCTACTATCCAACCGGCGGCGCGATTTGCCGTCTGGTCAACAAAGGTCGGAAGAATCACGGTATTCGCTGCTCCGTCGAATCGACGGGCGGGTCCGTGTACAACCTCAATGCCATCCGCGGCAACGAACTCGACATGGGCGTCGCGCAGTCCGACTGGCAGTATCACGCCTACAACGGCACGTCCAAATTCAAGGATCAGGGTCCCAACAAGGATCTTCGTGCCGTTTTCTCCGTGCATCCCGAGCCCTTCACCGTCGTGGCAAGGGCGGATTCGGGGATCAAGGATTTCGCCGACCTCAAGGGCAAACGCGTCAACATCGGCAACCCCGGCTCTGGTCAGCGTGGCACGATGGACGTCGTGATGCAGGCGCTGGGCTGGAGCAAAGGCGATTTCTCGCTGGCCTCCGAGCTGAAGTCCTCCGAGCAGGCCCAGGCGCTTTGCGACAACAAGATCGACGCCATGATCTTCACGGTCGGCCATCCCTCGGGCAGCATCAAGGAAGCGACGACCTCCTGCGAGTCCGTGTTGGTTTCGGTCACCGGGCCGGAGATCGATAAGCTGGTGAGCGACAATGCCTTCTACCGCAAGGCAGTGATCCCGGCCGGCATGTACACCGGCACGGATCGGGACATCGAGACCTTCGGTGTCGGCGCGACCTTCGTCTCCTCGACCGCGGTTGCCGAGGACACGATCTACAACGTGGTCAAGGCGGTCTTCGACGACTTCGACCAGTTCAAGAGGCTTCATCCCGCCTTCGCCAATCTGAAGGAAACGGAGATGATCAAGGACGGCCTTTCGGCGCCGCTCCACGACGGTGCGGCGAAGTACTACAAGGAGAAAGGCTGGATGTAACCTGGGGCCGCCGGGCGGGTCACTTTGGCCCCGCCCGGCGGCGTTTTCTATATGTTCTTGAAACGCAACGCGCTTTCGAAACTTCCTCTAGGCCGGACTTCCCGCCCTGCGGCCTTGTTTACGTCCCTGATCCTGGCACTCTCTACGGGTTTCGCTGCGTCATCCACGACTGCGCAAGAGACCGTCAACATCGGCACCGGCAGCGAGGCCGGCGTCTACTATCAGGTCGGCCGCGCGCTTTGCTATCTGGCGGCACGGGACGAGTCGCTGAAGAGCACGCCTTGCAAGGCCCTGTCGACCGCCGGCTCGATCTTCAATCTCAGGAATCTCCGCAGCGGCGCCTTGCAGATCGCCGTTGCGCAGTCCGACTGGCATTACCACGCGGTCAGGGGCAGCGGCCCCTTCGCCGAGGACGGTGCGGACGAAGGCCTGAGATCGCTGTTCTCGGTCCACGGCGAGCCCTTCACGGTGGTTGCGCGGCGCGATGCCGGGATCACCAAGCTCGAGGATCTGGTGGGCAAGCGGGTCAACATCGGCAACCCCGGCTCCGGACAGCGGGCGACCATGGAAATCGTCATGGCAGCCCTGGGCTGGGACCGCAGCGTCTTTTCGCTGGCCGACGAGCTTCCGGCGGCGCAGCAGTCGTTGGCGCTGTGCCACGACCGGGTTCAGGCCATGATTTACACGGTCGGCCATCCCAATGCCTCGGTTGGCCAGGCGGCCGGGCTCTGCGACGCAGTCATGGTCGAGGTCAGCGGTTCGGCGATCGACAAGCTGATCGCCGAGAACCCCTTCTATGCCGCCACCGAGATACCGGGCGGCATCTACGCCGGCAATTCCGAGCCGGTCACGACCTTCGGTGTCAAAGCAACAGTGGTGACCACCGAGTCGCTCGACGAGTCGCTGGCTTACGAGATCGTGCGCAGCGTCCTCGGCGATCTGCGCCGCTTCCGTAAGATGCATCCTGCCTTCGGCGGGCTGGACGCCAACAGCATGGTTGCGGACGGTCTTTCGGCACCTCTCCACCCGGGCGCGCTGCGCTATGCCCGGGAGGCTGGTTTGCTGACTGAGGGCTGATGAATCCAAAAGGCTGGGCGGTTTCCGGCCCCGGCTCCGGACGCCGGGTCGGGGCTGCGACGATGAAAAAAGACCGATAGACGACTGCGGGGGAAAGGGATGAGCGAGGAACAGAAAAGCGATCAGGGGCTGTCCGAAGACGAACTCGAGGATCTTGTCGCTTCGACGGATACCGGCGCGCGCAACGTCGCGGGTCCGATCGGCAAGGCGCTCGCTGGCGTGGCCCTGGTCTGGTCGCTGTTTCAGCTCTGGATTGCCTCGCCCCTGCCGTTCATGGTCGGGGACATCATCCCCGTCCTCAACTCGACGCACACCCGCTCGATCCACCTGGCCTTCGCGATCTTTCTCGCCTTCATGGCCTTCCCGGCCCTGAAGGGCTCGCCCCGCGACCGGATTCCGGCCCAGGATTGGGTCATGGCTCTGCTCGGCGCCTTCTGCGCGGGCTATCTTTTCCTCTTCTACAATCAGCTGGCGGAACGGCCGGGCCAGCCGACCACCTTCGACTTGGTGACGGCCGGCGTGGGATTGGTCCTGCTGCTCGAAGCGACGCGGCGTTCCCTGGGACCGCCACTGATGGTCGTGGCGATCATCTTCCTCGCCTACGTCTTCTTCGGTTCCTACGGCTTCATCCCCGAGGTCATCCAGTGGAAGGGTGCGACCTTCAACCGGGCGATGGACCAGATGTGGCTGACCACCGAAGGTGTCTTCGGCATCGCGCTCGGGGTTTCGACCAGCTTCGTCTTCCTCTTCGTGCTGTTCGGGGCGCTGCTCGAGAAGGGCGGGGCCGGCAACTACTTCATTCAGTTGGCCTTCGGCCTGCTCGGTCACATGCGGGGCGGCCCGGCCAAGGCCGCGGTCCTCGCCTCGGCGATGACCGGCCTGATCTCGGGCTCCTCCATCGCCAACGTGGTGACCACCGGCGTTTTCACCATGCCGCTGATGAAGCGGGTCGGCTTCTCGCCGGAGAAGGCCGGCTCGGTCGAGGTCGCGTCCTCGGTGAACGGACAGATCATGCCGCCGGTGATGGGTGCGGCCGCATTCCTGATGGTCGAGTACGTCGGCATCCCCTACGTCGACGTGATCAAGCACGCCTTCCTGCCGGCCGCGATCTCCTACATCGCGCTGCTCTACATCGTCCATCTGGAGGCGCTGAAAGCCAACATGCAGGGCCTGCCGAAGCCGGTCATCTCGCCGCTGAAGCAGACCTTGATCCGCACCGGGATCATCCTGTCCTCGATCGTGATCCTGGCCTGCGTGATCTATTACGGTCTGCTCGGGCTAAAGGCCGTGCTGCCGGGCCTGACCGGGGCGGTCGCGGGCGTGTTGCTGCTCCTGGTCTACATCATTCTGATCGGTTTCGCGGCGCGCTCGCCCGATCTGGAGATGGAGGACCCCAATGCGGCGATCGTCAAGCTGCCGGTCGCGGGCCAGGTGGTGAAGACCGGCCTGCACTACCTGCTGCCGATCGTGGTGCTGGTTTGGTTCCTGATGATCGAGCAGAAGTCGCCCGGGCTCTCCGCTTTCTGGGCCTGCGCGCTTTTGATCTTCATCCTGGTGACCCAACGGCCGCTCAAGGGCTTCTTCCGCGGCCAGGGCGCCGAGATGGCCGCCAACCTGCGCCTCGGCTGGAATGAGCTGATCGAGGGCCTGATCACCGGCGCGCGCAACATGATCGGCATTGCCGTCGCGACTGCCACGGCAGGCGTGATCGTCGGCACGGTGACCTTGACCGGCGTCGGCCAGAAGATGGCCGAGCTGGTCGAGTGGATGTCGGGCGGCAGCCTGATCCTGGGCCTGATGTTCACCGCGGTGATCAGCCTGATCCTGGGCATGGGCCTGCCGACCACGGCGAACTACATCGTGGTGTCCTCGCTGATGGCGCCGGTCGTGGTCGAGCTGGGGGCGGCCAACGGTCTCATCGTGCCCCTGATTGCGGTGCACCTCTTCGTGTTCTACTTCGGAATCATGGCGGACGTGACCCCGCCGGTGGGCCTGGCGTCCTTTGCCGCCGCCGCGGTGTCCGGCGGCGATCCGATCAAGACCGGCTTCACCGCGTTCTTCTATTCGCTCAGGACCGTGGCGCTGCCCTTCCTGTTCATCTTCAACACCGATCTGCTGCTGATCGACGTGACCTGGTTCCAGGGAATCTTCATCTTCGTCATTGCGACGGCGGCCATGCTGATCTTCGCGGCCTCGACGCAGGGCTTCTTCTTCGCCCGCAGCCGGATTTGGGAATCGGTCCTGCTGTTGCTGATCGCCTTCACTCTCTTCCGTCCAGGATTCTGGCTCGACATGGTACAGAGCCCGTTCCGCCAGGTGGAGCCTTCGGAAATCGTCGCGATGGCCGACCAGGCGCCGGCCGATGGACAAGTGCGTCTCGTTGCAACCGGTGAGAACCTCGACGGAGTCGTGGTCACGACAACGGTCCAGCTCCCGCTCGGCCCGGCCGGAGACGGCGCTCTTCGTCTTGCCGAGCAGGCCGGGATCGAGATCCGGGAGGAAGACGGTAAAGTGTTGATCGACAACATAGGTTTCGGCAGCCCGGCGGAGGAAGCGGGTCTCGACTTCGACTGGGAAATCACGAGCGTCGAGGTTCCGGCGGAGCGCTTGCCAAAGGAGATCTTCTACATCCCGGCCCTGTTGCTTCTCGGGCTGATCGTGTTGATGCAACGGCGGCGGCGACCGGCGGAGCTGGCGGCGGCACCGGCACCTGCGCAATAGCAAAGGGCGAGACCTGATGTTCAAGGACATTCTTCTGCCGGTCGACCTCGGCAATGCCGAGTCGCAACGCAAGGCGGTCAAGACCGCTGTTCACCTGGCCAAGACCGCCAAGGCGCAGCTCCACGTCATGACCGTCGTCCCCGATTTCGGCCTCAGCATCGTTGGTTCCTTCTTTCCCGAAGGCTACGAGAAACACGCTCTCGACGAAGCCAGCAAGAAGCTCCACGACTTCGTCCAGGCCGAGATACCGAAGAGTGTCAAGGTGCAGCACATCGTTGGACACGGTACGATCTACGAGGAGATTCTGCGCGCCGCCAATGAACTCGGCTGCGACGTAATCATCCTTGCCTCGCACCGTCCGGAACTGAAGGACTACCTTCTCGGGCCTAACGCCGCACGAGTCGCGCGCCATGCCGCCTGCTCGGTCATGATCGTGCGCGACTAGCGCAGGCCTTCGCCTCCGGGCTCAGGCGAAGAGGGACTTCGGAACGATGCCGGGCAGCTGCTTCAATTTCCGGCCTCTCTCAATTCTCCTGGTGGTCGCCGCCGCTTCCAAGGTGGCGGTCGCCGCGGACCTCGAGGTGCCCGAGACGGTTCTGGTGCCGGCCGGCCCCGTGATTATCGGCTCGGACCGGGCCGAGCGAGAATATGCCTACCGCTTGGACGAAGCGGCCTATGGCCATTCCAGGACCCGGGAATGGCTTTGGTACGAGAACGAGCCGCGGCGCCAGAAGAAGGCGACCCGCAGCTTTCGGATCACCAAGACGCCCATCACCAATGCTCAGTACGCGGCCTTCGTCGCGGCGACCGGGCATCCGGCACCCGACGTCAATGCCACCGACTGGCGCAGCCTGCGCCTGGTCCATCCCTTCGAACGCACCCGACGCCATGCCTGGCTGGATGGCAAACCGCCGGAAGACCGCGGCCCGCATCCGGTGGTCCTGGTGAGCCATGCCGATGCTAAAGCCTACGCCGCTTGGCTGTCTGCGGAGACCGGCCTGAGTTGGCGCTTGCCAAGCGAAAGGGAGTGGGAGAAAGCGGTGCGTGGCAGCGAAGGCTGGCGTTTTCCTTGGGGCAACGAATGGGACCCCGAGCGACTGAACAGCCATGACGGGGGCCCCTTCGACACGCTGCCAGTCGGCAGCTTTCCAGAGGGCGGTAGCCCTTTCGGCTTGCTCGACGGTGCCGGCCAGGTCTTCGAGTGGACCTCGAGCGCGGCCGGCGACCTGCGCTATATCGTCAAGGGCGGTTCTTGGGACGACAGCGGCTGCGGTATCTGCCGGCCTGCGGCCCGGCATGCGCGGCCCGCCACCCTCAAGCATATCCTGATCGGCTTTCGCCTGGTGACAGAGCGGTAGAGGGGCTTGAAGCGTTGCGACCTCACGGCGAAGTCATTCGGCCGTGGCCGGACGCCGTCCTGGAAAGCTGCTAGATTTCGACGATGCGCGCGGACTCCAAGACCAAACCTGCCCTCCAGCCGGATCTGGTGGATCTGGCCGCCTTGCCGCGGGACGAGATCGCCGAAATGGCCCTGGCCGGCACGGAAGTTGGGGAGATTCGCCGCGTTCTCGGCAAGACCGGGGACAACGTCGTGGCCGAGATTCTCCGTCACCAAGGGACCTTCTACGAGTGGGACCACTACCCCTCGGGCGACGTCTATGACAGTGAGAGCCACGCGCAGTACTATTACCATGCCCATCCCGTCGACCGGCGCTTTGACGGCGAGCACGGGCATTTCCACACGTTTCTGCGGCCCAAGGGTATGCCGCCTGGGATCAGGCCTGCGCCGATCCAGGACGCGCCCATGCCGGAGGACCCCAACGACGCGCTCAGCCACCTGATCGCCATATCCATGGACGGCGAGGGCGACCCCTTTCGACTGTTCACGGTCAACCGCTGGGTCACCGGAGAAGTCTGGTACAAGGCCGAAGACGTTTGCCGCCTGCTCGACGGCTTCACGATCGGGCACGCTCAGCCGTCCTGGCCGACCAACCGCTGGATCACGGCCATGATCACGCTCTTCAAGCCGCAGATCCGGGCGCTGGTTGCGGCCCGCGACGCCTGCGTTGCTGCCTGGGAGAGCGACCATCCGGATGGCGACACCTACGAGGATCGGGATCTCGAGGTCACCTCCTATGTCGACATCTCGGTCGAGCGGCAGCTTGACGCGGTTCGGGCGATTCTGGACGGCTGATCCGCGCTCTCAGCAGGACCGGCAGGGCTCCGTCGGCAGGCCGCTGCGCAGCCAGCCCGGGCCGTCGGCCTGATTGCCGAAGAGCCCTTCCCGGACGTTCAGGACCCGGGTGTAGCCCGCGGCGCGCAAGGCCTTGCTGGCCGCGGTCGAGCGGACGCCGCTGGCACAGATCAGCGCGATCGGCTGGTCCCGCGGTTCTCCGAGCCGCGCCCGGATCGCCGCCACGAAGCCGGTCAGGCCCTGCGGCCCGTGAATCGTGACCGCCTCGGCGCCCTCGGGAAGACCGGTCTTCTGCCACTCCTGGGGCGAGCGGACGTCGACCAGGGTGAGGGCACCGCTTCTGGTCCCGTCCAGCGCGTCGCGGGCGCTGATCGTCTCTTCCGAAGCTAGGCCTTCGTGCGAGCCGAGTGCGGCCAGGAGGGCAGCAGACCCCAGCAGGCCTAGGAACCAGCGCCTGGTGGGCCAGTTCGCCCTGCCGGTCTTTCCGCCGCAACGGGGCTGCTGCGGGGCGTTTGGTGCTGGGTTGGTCTCCATACTTCGGTGATCCTACCGTTTGGTAGACCCGCCGAACAGACACTTGGCCGTGAAGCCTTGGGCCTGCTCCTGTTCCCGCCAGCAACGCGAAATCTCAGAAGTAACCCTAATTGGCTAGAGATTCCCTATGCCAAAAGGTGAAAAACCTCACGAGCGTTAAATGCAGGTTAAGGAAGGCGTTGCAGAATCAGGGGCATTGGTGAAGGCGGCTCCGCCCAGGCCGGGGCCGGCCTCCGCAAGGCACCTCAGGCAGACGCCGGACGACCATATGGCACATAAACTCACCAAGGAAGATGTCGCTCGCCTCGTGGCGGATAGCTCGGACGAGACTCGCGCCGAGACCGCCGGCAAGGTCGCCGCCGAGTTCGCCGAGGGCGAACTGACCGATGCGGAGCGGGAGCAGGCCGAAGCGATCTTCAGGCTGATGGCCCAGGACGTCTCGATCCGGGTTCGCGAATCGCTTTCCAAGAATCTCCAGGCGGCCGCCGGTCTGTCCCACGATATCGCCTTGAAGCTTGCCAAGGACGTGACCTCCGTCGCGCTGCCTATCCTCAAGTCATCCGAAGTGCTGACCGACGAGGACCTGATCGACATCATCCAGAGCCAAGACTCGGATAAGCAGACCGCCATTGCACAACGGCCGACCGTATCCAATCAGGTCGCCGACAGCCTCATTGACACGGGTAACGAGAAGGCGGTGGCTCGTCTGGTCGCCAACGAGGGCGCCGATTTGACCGAGCAGTCCTTCGACCGGGTCATGGTCGAATACAGCGAGAGCGAGGCGGTCTCCGATTCCCTGTCTCGGCGCAACAACATGCCGGTCGAGGTGGCGGAGCGGGTCGTCAACGCGATCTCCGAGCGGCTCGAGAGCTTCCTTCTGAATCAGAGCAACCTGAGTCCGGACAAGATCTGCAACCTGATCATGCAGACTCGCGAGCGGGCCACCGTCGATCTGGTGGCCAGCGGTCGGACCGTCACAGATATTGAAACTCTGGTCACTCAGCTCCACAAGACCGGCCGGCTCACGTCCTCGCTGATCCTGCGGGCGCTGTGCATGGGTGATCTCGCCTTCTTCGAGGCTGCGATGGCCTGCATGGCCAAGGTGCCCGTCAAGAATGCCAGGCTGCTGATCCACGACGAGGGTTCCCTCGGACTCCAGTCGCTCTACCTCAAGGCCGGTCTGCCCGAGAACCTATTTCCGGCGATCCGGGTCGCGGTGGACGTCATTCAGGAGACCGACTACGACCTCAAGGACAATGATCGCGAGCGTTTCATCTCGCGGATGCTGTCGCGGATCCTGACACAGTACGACGACCTGGCGGCCGACGACCTCGACTACCTGATGGACAAGCTGAACCAGCTTGCCGCCTGACGGCGGCGGATTGGCGACCCCGCGACGGCGGCGCGGCCCTCGGGCAGCGCCGCCGTTTCGCTTGGTCGAGCCCTGTCAGGGCAGGTAGCCCAGATCCTTCCAAAGCCGGTAGTCCCGCCGAAAGGCCTGTAGCGAGGCATAGACGTCTCGGAAGGTCTCGTCCTCGGCGGCGATCTCCTCGGCGACGGCGTTCCATGCGGCTTGCAGCGCGGCCAGCACTTCCGGCGGTAGGCTGTGGACCTTCACGCCCTTGGCCTTGAGATCGTTGAGCGCGGCGAACTGGCCCGCCTCTCCTTGTGCCAGGCCCTCGCGGAAGTTGTCGCCGCAGGCCAGCTCCAGTTGCGCCTTCCTGGTTTCGCTCAAACCCTCCCAGACTTTCTTGGAGAGCATCAGCTCGAAGAGCGTCGAAGGTTGATGCCAACCGGGAAAGTAATAGTGCTGGGCCACGCGCTCGAAGCCGAGGTCCCGGTCGATCACCGGCATCGAGTACTCGGTCGCATCGATCCTGCCGTTCTGCAGCGCCTTGTAGATCTCGGCCGGGTCGACCACTTGCGGGACGGCGCCTAGGCGTTCCAGGACCCGGGCGCCGAGCCCGCGGATCCGGATCTTCAGGCCCTTGAGGTCGTCGACCGAGCGGATTTCCTTGCGGAACCAGCCTGCGGCCTCGGGCACGGTGATCCCGCAGATCATGGCGTGGATGTTGCGCCTGGCGTAGATCTCCTGCATCAGGGTCTGACCGCCGCCGTAGTAGATCCAGGCGGCGTACTCGCCCGGTGTCGGGCCGAAGGGGATCCCCGAAAACAGGATCAGCGCCGGTTCCCGGTCGAACCAGTAACCGGGGCTGGACCAGGCGGCGTCGAGCGAGCCGGCGCCGATTGCGCCAAGCATGTCCCGGGGCGGCACCAGCGCGTTCGGTTCGTGGAACTTGAGCGTCAGACTGCCGCCTGAGACCCGGCCGACCTTCTCGACCAGGCTGACGCCGAGGGTGCCGAGTTGGGGCAGCTTGCTTGGGAAGGCGCTGCCCATATTGAGCTCGAGCGGCGCCTCCTGCGCCACCGCGCCGCAGGCCAGGATGGTGAGCCCGGCGAGCAGGCCCGCCCTGGCCATTTGCCTCACTCGCCGGAGCGCAATCGTCTTCGCCGATGTCATGAAGAAATCTCTGTCGCTGCGTGGACGCCTGACGCTAGACCAGGGAATTTCCGCAAACAAGGCATTCGCCAAGGCAGTCCAGTGCCGGTCAGGGTTTGGCCTCCGGCCCGCCACCGGGCACCCGGAACCAGTCGAAGAGCTGATCAAGACCCCCGCGGGAGGCCTCGTCGGCGGTGAAGGCGATGATCAGCCAGACGACGACCGTAGCGCCGCCGATGATCATCAGCGCGGTCTTGGAGCCGATCCCGCTGCGCGCCTCGAAGGCCTCGACTCCCTTGCGATAGAGGTTGCCGAAGCGCAGGCGCAGGAGCACACCGATCACGACGAAGGCCGCGAGAACGGCTATGGCCCAAAGCGACATGCCCGGCCTGACTTCGTTCAGCCGTTGCCTTCGTTCCGCAACCCGGCCTGCAGCGCCGCCGCGCTGCGCAGCAGCCGGGCATCGTCCTTGCGCGGCCCGACCAGCTGCACGCCCATGGGCAGACCGTTGCTCCCGGAGAAGACCGGTAGGCTGATCGCCGGGGTGCCGAGGAACGTCCACATGGTGCAGAGGGCGGGATTGCCGGTCGCCTCCAGGCCGGCCGGCGCTTCGCCAGGTGCCGGCGCGGTCAAGATGGCGTCGAAGTCCTCGAAGATCTCGGCCAGGCCGTCGTAGAGGACCTCGCGCCAATCGAGCGCCCGGTTGTAGTCGACCGCGGTAACCGATTGCCCTTCCTCGATCAGGGCCGTCAGCTGTGGGCTGATCCCGTCCTTGCCGCGCTCGTAGTAGGCCCCGAGATTCTTGGCCAGATCGGCGCACATCACGCGGCGGTGGTTGGGCAGGGCGTGATCGTAGAGCCCGGGCAGGTCGACGGTCTCGCAGTCCGCGCCCAGATGCTCTGCCAGCTCCGAGAGTGCGGCCTTCATGTCGTCTTCCACCTGGTCCCAGACCGGGGTCTTCACGAAGGCGAAACGTGGCGGCAGCGGTGGTGCCTCCCGGGCGACCTCCAGCAGCCTCGGCGCGGGCAGGTGTTGCATGTCCCGGTCCCCGGCGTCGTAGGCCATCAGGACCTCGGCGAGGAGCGCGGCGTCCTCGACCGTCCGTGCCATCACGCCCATGGTGTCGAGCGGTGGGGAGAGGCAAAGCACGCCTTGCCGGGAGATTCGCCCGTGGCTCGGCTTGAAGCCAACGACGCCGCAGAAGGACGCCGGCCGAATCACCGAGCCGTTGGTCTGGCTGGCGATCCCCAGAGGCGCCATCCCGGCCGCGACTGCGGCGGCCGAGCCGCTCGACGAGCCGCCGGGCGTATGCTTCGGATTGTGCGGGTTGGCGGTCTTGCCCGGCGCGTACATCGCGAACTCGGTGGTCACGCTCTTGCCGAGGATGACCGCGCCCGCCTGCCTGAGCAGGCTGACCAAGGTGGCGTCGGCCTCCGGCTGGCGACCGCGCAGCAGTGTGGAGCCGTTCTCGGTCGGCAGGTCTGCGGTATCGACGATGTCCTTGACCGCCACCGGCAGGCCGTGCAGCGGGCCCAGTGGTAGTCCCGAGCCGCGTAGTTGATCCAGAGTGCGAGCCTGGGTCAGTGCGTGCTCCGGCTCGAGATGGGTCCAGGCCCCGATCTCGTCGTCGACCTCGGCGATCCGCCCCAGGTAGGCCTGGACCAGCGCCTCGGCCGTGATCTGGCCCGCGGCCAGTTCGGCACGAAGGTTTACTGCGCTCTCACCGACGAGGTCCATGGGAAGCCTCCCTTGCGGCCTGCCGTCTGCCTCTATTTCTCGCCCTCGAAATGGCTGCCGCCTTGGCGAATCTCGCGCCAGATGAAGTAGGCCGCGATGTAGACCACTATGAAAATCACGACCCAGAGGTCGGGTTCGGTGACGAAGGAGATCACGATGCCCAGGAAAGATACCAGGGCGAGGACGGAAACTCCGGCGATGATCTTGTCCAGCATGGCTTCAGCCCCCTTTCGCCTACTTGCCGTAGGCTGCTTCCGGCAGCCACAGCGCGATTTCGGGGAAGACGTAAAGGATGAACATGGCGAGGAAGACCATGGACAGGAAGGGCAGTACCCCCTTGAAGATCTCGATCAGCTGGATGTGCGGGGGCGCAACGCCCTTGAGGTAGTAGGCAGCCATGGCCATGGGCGGAGTCAGGAAGGAAGTCTGCAGGTTGAGCGCCACCAGGATTCCGAAGAACAGCGGGTCGATCCCGAAGTAGGGCAGCATCGGCAAGAAGATCGGCACGAAGATTATGATGATCTCCGACCACTCCAGCGGCCAGCCCAGCAGGAAGATGATCAGCTGTGCCATGATCAGGAACATCACCGGGGTGAGGTCCATGCCCAGGACCCAGTGCTCGATCAGGTCGTGCCCGCCCAGGTAGGAGAAGACCGAAGAGAAGGTCCAGGACCCGACGAAGAGCCAGCAGACCATGGCCGAGGTCCGAACCGAAAGGTAGACGGACTCCTGCAAACCCTGCTTGTCGATCACCCGCCAGGCCAGCCAGCCGAAGGCGCCCAGATAGAAGCCGACGTCGAAGGCCCACCAGTTCAGTTCGTGGTAAAGGAAGAACTCCTGGTTGTCGAAGCGGATCAGGGCGACATAGAGGATCGCGCCGATCAGGCCGATCAGGGCGCCGCGGCCGGCGTAGTCGAAGATCGGCACCAGGGCCGGCTTTTGCGGCTGGATCCACGCCAGAATCGGCAGGTTGCTGCCGCCGAAGCGAACCGCGAGGGCGATCACCAGGCTCGGCAAGATGGCCGCACCGAAACCGAAGGGCAGGGAGCGCTCCTCGGGCATCGGCAGTCCGAAGGTGATATTGGCGAGGAGGCGCAGCGCGAAGTAGGCCAGGTAGAGAAAGCCGGAGGTCACGGCGCCGACGCCCAGGGCATAGAGCCAGGGGTTCACCGCCGGCGCGCCTCCACGCATCCACTCCGGCGTAAAGCTGCCGTCGTGGATCGCTCCGAGGCGGTAGGCGATGGCCAGGACCAGGCCGCCGATCGCGCCCATCGAGGCGGCTTCCGATGGGGTGGCCAGCCCGAAGAGGATCGCGCCCAATACCGAGAGGATCAGAAAGGCCAGCGGGAAGAAGGAGGTCATCATGTCGATGACGACCTGGCGGGTGGTCACCTCGCCGATGTCTTCCTCGCGCGGTTTGGGCGCCAGCTCGGGCTTGATCAGCGAAAGGCCGATCACATAGAGCATGTAGAGCCCGGCCAGCAGAAAGCCCGGCAGAATCGCACCGGCGTAGAGCCGCACCACCGAGACGTTGGATGCCGCGGCGTAGACGATCAGCATGATCGACGGCGGGATCAGGATGCCCAGACAGCCGCCGGCACAGATCACCCCGGCCGCGAAGGAGGTGTTGTAGCGGGCCTTCAGCATGGCCGGGAAGGCGAGCATGCCCATCAGGGTCACCACGGCGCCGATGATCCCGGTCGCCGTCGCGAAGAGCGCACAGGTTGCCAGGGCCGCGATCGCCATGGAGCCGGGCAGGCGCCGGGCCGCGATCTGCAGCGTGTGAAACAGCCGGTCGACGATGTTCGCCCGCTCGACGATGTAGCCCATGAAGAGGAACAGCGGCACGGCGACCAGAACGTCGTTGGCCATGACCGAGTAGGTCTGGTTGACCAGCAGATCGAAGATCTGGTTGTCGAAAATCGACTGCATGCGCTCGGGATCGTAGTAGGCGTAGTAGCCGAAGAAGATCCCCATCGCCATGAGTGTGATCCAGATCGGGAAGCCAAGGAGGATCGAGAGGATAAAGATCCCCAGCATCAGGACGGCGACTTCGGGATTTGTCATTGGCCGCCTCCCGGCTTGGTCGTCTCCGTCTGTCCGTCATCGCCCTTGAGGACTTCTTCCTCGTGCTGGTGCAGCAAGACGGTCTCCATCTCTTCGACGTCCTCGAGATGGGCGGGCCAGGCGCCGGTGCGCATGCAGATGATGCAGCGGCAGACCTGGGCGAGGCCCTGCAGGAACAGCAAGCCGCCCGCCACCGGAATGATGGTCTTGAACTGGAAGATCGGCACGTTGGCCGGGCTCATGACGCTGACTTCGCTATAGAACCAGGAATCGCTGGCGTAGTCGGCGCCGGCGATGATCAGCGCGAGAACGCCCGGAAAGAAGAACAGGAAGTAGAGGATGAACTCGACGATCGCCTGGGTCCGCGGCTTCCACAGCCGGTAGATGACGTCGCCGCGGACATGGCCGTCGCGCGACAGGGTATAGGCGCCAGCCATCATGAACAGCGTGCCGTACATCATGTAGCTGATGTCGAAGGCCCAGGCGGTCGGGTTCCTCAGGGCATAGCGGACGAAGACCTCGTAGCCGACTCCGAAGGTCAGAAGCAGGATGCACCAGGAGAAGGCCTTGCCGACCCAGGCCGTCAACAAATCAACCAGGAAGATGAAGCGCGTCATTCGCCGCCCCGGAGCAGGTCAAGCATTTTGGGAAAGCAGGTGGGGCGGCGCCGAGTTGCGCCGCCCCGTTTTCAGTAACGAAAACGTCGAGCCTGCGGTCCGCCCAATTACGAGGGCAGCTTGCCCGGGAAGTAGTGCTCGTAGGCCAGCTTGTAGTCGGCGGCGTTGACCAGGTCGTAGAAGCCGACCCGTTCCGACCAGGCCCTCTGGCTGTCGACCACCTTCTTGAAGAAGGGATCCTTGTTCAGACGGTCCAGGGTCTTGTCCCATGACCCCAGCTGCGCCTTCATGATCGAGGCGTCGGTGCGATAGACGTTGACGCCGCTTTCGTTGATCAGCTTCTGCAGGTCAGCGGAATAACGGTCCATCGCATAGCCGTAGTTGGCGGTGTTCGCCGCCTCGGCCGCGTACTCCAGGATCGCCTGGTGCTCGGCCGGCAGGCCTTCGTAGCGGTCCTTGTTGTACATGATCTCGAAGAACTCGGCGGCCTGGTGATAGCTGCCCATGTGGTAGTGCTTCGAGACGTCCTGGGCGCCGAACTGGCTGTCGGCCGTCGGATTGTTGAACTCGAAGGCCTCGATGACGCCCTTCTCCAGGGCCGGCATGATCTCGCCGCCCGGTAGCTGGGTCACCTTCAGGCCCATGCCCTGCATGATGTCCGTGGCCAGGCCGACGGTCCGGTACTTCAGGCCCTTGAGGTCGTCCGCCGAGCTGACCTTCTTCTTGAACCAGCCCAGCGGCTGGGTCGGCATCGGCATCGCGAAGAAGCCGACGAGGTTCAGCTTGAGGATGTCCTGGACGAGCTCGCGATAGAGCTCCTTGCCGCCGCCAAAGTGGATCCAGGCCAGGATCTGCGCGGCGTTGCAGCCGAAGACAGGGCCGGTGCCGAACAGGGACGCGGCCTTGTTCTTGCCGTACCAGTAGGCGGTCACCGAGTGGGCGCCATCCAGGACGCCCTTGTTACAGGCGTCCTGCACCTGGAAGGCCTTCACCACGGCGCCGGCCGGCAGGTAGTCGATCTTCAGACGGCCGCCCGCCATCTTCTCGACGCGCTCGACATACTGCTGCGCCATGTCGGTGAAGATGCTCTTGGCTCCCCAGGAACCCTGCATCTTCAGGGTCACGGTCTGGGCCCGCGATACATTGGGCATGGCCACGGTCGTGGCGGCGCCCGCCGTCACCGCCGCGGCCCCGGTCAGGAAGCGCCGCCGCGTGGCAGCACCCTTGTCAGTCTTGGTTTTCTCGGTCATCTCGCTTTTTTCCTCCCAGTTTGCCAGTCGACGCCGCTGCGGTTGTCGACTGGGGCGCACCTTCGTTGCGACGATGCGATGCTTCGGCGCCCGGTTTCCCGTCAATTCTCTTGACTCTGGGATACCAGGCTAGAGATTTCGCAAGACAATACAATGCTCGCTCCTGCAAGTGTAGGGCCGAATTTCCGGTCGTGGCTGCATCGGCGCAGTCACCTTTTCCGGGGCAGGTCCGCTAATTCGGCTTCTTCTTCCCCGTAGACGAAGGAGCTGGCGGCGGAGTCCCCTTCGGACCGGTGTCTTTCGCTTTGGGGTCCCTGTACAAGAGCCTGAATCAGCGCAATGCCCGGAAGTTCGACGCACGCCGTTAACTATAACTACAGTTAATTCAAAATAAATTTGCCACAAAACCAATAACAATGGTAAAAAAACTGTTAATCGATTTTGACCGGAGGCCAGGGAGCAAATGAAGCTGGTAATTTCAAGACTCTATACCTCGGGTGCTGCGCTGGTGGCGAGCCTGCTGTTCGTGGTGGCGGTCGCGCAGGCCGCAGACCTCGCCGCGGTGGAAGACGAGAACGCCGGGTCTGTTGAGGCGCAGCTGCCGGAGGTTCCGAGCGTCCCGCCGGTTTTGGTGCACCGGGGCAGCGCCAGCGAAGCCGTGAAGTTCGATGCCGCGCCTGAACCCGAAGGCCATGGCGTGCAAGTCCTCCGCGGTACGACGGAGCCGGACGAACCGCCGGCGGCTGAGATCCCGGCACTCCCGCAGCCGCAGGCGCAGCTCTGGGCCTCCTCCGGCCGCGACCTGTGGTTCTACAATCCCGAGGGCGAAACCTTGCGGGCCTGCAGGCTCTTCAAGGGTCAGTACGTCGAACGCTACAAGATCCGCTGCTTCGAGCGCGACCTGCAGTAGCGCGGCGGTCGGCTGAGCTTCAGGCGGCGGGGGATTCCCGCCGCCGCAGGGTCGGACCGGCGGGGGCCTCGGCAGCCTCGGAATCGATCCGCCGATCGGCCGGCAGAATCACCGTGACCACGGTGCCCTTGTCCGGCTCGCTCTCGATCTCGAAGCGGCCGTCGTGCATCTCGATCAGGCGCTTCGCCAGCGGCAGTCCCAGACCCGTACCCTCATAGCGGCGGGATAGGTCGCTATCGATCTGGCCGAAGGACTCCATCGCCCTCGGCAGGTCTTCCTTCGCCATCCCGATTCCGGTGTCGGCGACCGCGAGCCGGACCTCGCCGTCAGGGCTGCAGTCCGCGCGAACGGTGACCGTGCCGCCTTCGGGCGTGAACTTGACCGCGTTGGTCAGAAGGTTCAGCAGGACCTGCTTCATGCTGCGCTCGTCGGCCAGGACCATCGGCAGGTCGTAGGGCAGATCGGCGCTGAGGGTCAGGCGGCCCATCCGGGCCCGCTCGCGCACGAAGCGCAGCGCCGAAGTGACGACCTTGGGCAGGGCGACAGGCTCCTCGTGCAAGCTGAACTTGCCGGCTTCGATCTTGGAGACATCGAGAATGTCGTTGATCAGCGACAGCAGGTGGCGGCCGCTGTCGTGGATGTCCTTGGCGTACTCGCGGTAGCGCGAGTCCCCGGTCGGCCCGAAGGTCTCGTTCCGTATCATCTCCGAAAAGCCGATCACCGCGTTCAGCGGTGTCCGCAGTTCGTGGCTCACGTTGGCCAGGAAGCTCGACTTCGCCCGGCTGGCGATTTCCGCTTCTTCCTTGGCGATGGTCATCGCCAGGGCGGCTTCCTTGACTTCAGTGATGTCCAGCATGGCGCCGTGCAGGTACTGCGCCTCCTCGTCGTAAGGCGGGATGGTCACCAGGATGCGCACCCAGACCGTGCGGCCGTCATCCGCCAGCATGCGGCACTCGAAGGCTCGGTCCTCTCCCAGCTCGATGGCCTTGCGGCAGTGGGCGAGGGTCCGCTCGCGGTCGGCGGCATGGATGTGCTCGGTCCAGAAGTCTTCCTGGTACCAGTCCTCGACCGCGTATCCCAGGAGCTTGGCCGCCTGAGGGCCGACGTAGGTGAAGCGCAGGTTCTGCGGCTCGGCCTCGAAGAGCACCACGTTGGTGGTCTCCACGAGCTGGCGATAGCGTTCCTCGCTGGTCGAAAGCTCGAGCGTCTTCTGGGTGACCTGGCGGCTGACCTCCTCGTGGCGCTGCTCCAGGTCCTGCGCCCGCAGGATCGTGTAGCGGGCCAGAAGCAGGAGCAGCACGGTGATCAGGAGGCCGACCGAGAAGGCGATCAGGGTGATCTCGGGCTTGATCTCCAGCAGCGAGAGCCGCTTGGTGACCTGCAGGATCAGGGTTCGCTCGCCCAGATAGATGCGATAGACCCGGGTCAGAATGTTGGCCGACGCCAGGGGCAGGCGCTGCTCGGGCTCGGCGGTCTTGCGGTACAGCGTCCTCTCGCCTTCGGGCACGCTGGCGTCGTCGTCCATCAGGGTGACCGAAAGGTCGGCGGTCAGCATGTCGCTGTCGAAGAGCAAGGCGGGGTTGATCCTGACCGCGACAAGGCCGGTGACGTTGTTGCGCCGCTCCTCAACGTCTAGCGGCGTGTCGCGGCCGCGATAGATCGCCCGGAACAACCAGT
The DNA here is from genome assembly GCA_030067055.1 of Kiloniellales bacterium. The sequence goes on from JASJAL010000074.1 coordinate 19,131, forward strand.
AACGCTTGCGCCCGTCGGGACCGACGACGAGGCCGGCCATCGCCGATTCGCCGGTTTCGATGGCCCGGTCGATGCCCTTGCGCAGTTTTGGATCCGAAAGGAAATCGAAACCGAGCAGCCCCTGGTTCTTGCGCTCCATGGGCTGCAGCAGCTGGACCGGGGCATAAAGGCTGCGGTTTTCCGCCGGCACCAGCTCGCCGCCTCGCAGTTCGGTGATCCGGACCGAGCGCTCGTAGCGCACTTCCATTTCGTCCTCGAACAGCCTTCGGTTGGTCTCGAGGGGCGTGTAGACCGCGGCGTCGATGTTCGGCGCGCGCTTCAACAGCTCGTCGGTCATGATCCTGAACTCGTAGGATTCGACGAAGGCCGAAGCGTGGAACAGCGTGGCAAGGCCGTGAACGATCTCGACCGATCGGGTGAGCCGCTGATTGATCAGCGCCTTGATTTCCTCCGCCGTGGCCTCGAAAGCGGTCTCGTTCAGATTGGACATGTGGGTGAATGCGAGCAGGACCAGGATTGCTGTGAAACCCAATCCCAAGACCATCGCGGCGATGTAGTGCAGGGGTCGCGAGGTGTTGCCGCAAAGCCCTTCGGCCCGGCCAATCTTGGGCGCTGCGCCCTGGATCGGGTCCGGCGTCATCGGCCGTTCGCCCTCCGCGGCGGGAGGGTCGGCAGCCATCGCCTGCGTGCACAAGCTTCACGTCCTGAAGCCGCGATGACCATGAGTTGTCGTTGTCCTCCACGCTTCGCCCATCCGCCGGTCCGCCGCCTCGAAGCGGGCCGTCGCCGGATCGAGCCGGCCGCCACGACGCCGGCCGGCTCCCGCGTCGGTTCGACCGTCGCGTCAGGCGGGGGCGCCTCGACCAGAACCCGCGGGAACTGCGAGATTTGGCCGACCAAAACACTGAGGGAAAATCCTTAACGACTTGCTAAGTGTTAAGCCTGATTTAAGGAATTCGAGGGCCCGCATATGCGGCCAGCCGGCCGTTGCCAAGCGGTCGAGAGCGGGCTATAACCCCGGCGCTTCGGGGAGTAGCTCAGCCTGGTAGAGCACCACGTTCGGGACGTGGGGGCCGGAGGTTCAAATCCTCTCTCCCCGACCAGGCTTACATGTACGTAGCCAGGGGACCCGATCCCCGGGTCAAACGATACTGAGAAGCAAGCTCCTGAAAATCGACTCCGGCCGCCCTTCCGCCGAGGCTGAGATAGTTTTAAGTGAATCGCTCCGCGACTGCGGTCCCGTGCAACATTTTGGACACTTTTTTCGGCATAGTGGCCCCGCGAAGAGCCATTGCCTTGGCCCGCTGGCCGAGCTCGCCGTTGGGTTGGGCCTTGCTGCGGGTGGCCGTCGACTGCCGGCGTTGACCTGCGGCGGACGCCGTGTTGTGGTCTCGCCGCCTTGAATCCATTTCCCGTGCCAGGCGATAGGAGAGAAGAGCCGATGCAAGGAACGACGATGGGAAGCCGGATCGAACAAGCCCGACGCGAGCAAGGTCTCAGCGTCCGAGAAGTGGCCTCGCGCCTTTGCATGAAGCCGGCGACCATCGAGAACTGGGAGCGAGACCGCAGCGAACCGCGTTCCAACAAGCTGCTGACGCTCGCTGGCGTGCTCAACGTTCCCCTGCTCTGGCTCTTGGAGGGAGAAGACTCATCGGGCCGCAGCTATCATCCCGAAGCCTTGAGCGAGACAGCCAAAATCCTTCAGAAGCTCGAACGCGCGCAAGCGATCCAGCAAGAGGTTGCTACGCTCCTGGCCGAGGCGACCGCCGACGTGAACCGGCTCCAAAAGGAGTTCGATGCGCAGCAGGATTTCGCCGCCTAGCGGCAGCCCTGCCTGCCCCTGCCGGAGGTTCAAATCCTCTCTCCCCGACCAGCTTCTTAAGGTCATCTGCCAAAGGCGACAGATCTCAGGTTCGGGGATAGCGGCGCTGAAGCTTCCGAAGCCCTCAGGCTTGGTGTAAAATGGCTACATCGCCACGCCGTTTTCGGGATTTGCCGAATGGCCGAGGGGATTTAGGCTCGACTCTCACGACGCCGGACGAGTTTGGGCATGCAGCCATCGAGACGAGATGGAAGGCCTCAGGGGCAAACTACGGCTGCAAGCGCCGTCACCAAGGCGGAGCAGCTCCGGCACCCGACGAACCGAGCTGCCTTTGCCTACTGGGATCGGATCCGCGCCGGGCGCCCCATGCCCTCGAGGGCCGACCTGGATCCCGCCGAAATCCGCACGATCCTGCCTTGCGTGTTCCTGCTTGACGTGACGCAAGACCCGCTCGACTTCCGTTACCGCCTGATCGGCACCAAGATGGCCAGCCACCTCAACCGGGACCTCACGGGCAGCTGGATGAGCGAGCTCCCGCATCAGCGGCCGCCCAGCCGGATCTGGTCCGCCTGCGCAAAGGTCGTGGAGACCCGGGCGCCGCTTTCCAGCGATACGCCCTATGTCGGCAAGCTTCACGAATTCAGGAAGACGGAGGACTTGATCTTGCCGCTCTCCGCGGACGGCGAGACGGTCAACATGCTCTTCGTGACCGCCGACTTCCTGCCCTGACCGGCGACTCTCAGCTGATCCGCCGGAGGCTCTGCTCCAAGGTCTCGGCCAGCGCCGCCTTGATCGCGCTCTCGGCGAAGGTGTCGAGGTTCTCCAAGGCTGCCAGGCCGTAGCTTCGGGCGCGTTCCATGGCGTCGGCCAGGGCGCCGTGGCGCTGCATCAGCTTGAGGGCTTCCTCGAGGTCGGCATCGCCTTGATCCTGCTCTTCGATGCAGCGGCGCCAGAATCCGCGCTCGCTCTCGTCGCCGCGCGCGAAGGCCAGGACGACCGGCAAGGTGACCTTTCCGTCGCGAAAGTCGTCGCCGACCGACTTACCCAGCTCGCTCTGGTCCGCATTGTAGTCCAGCACGTCGTCGATTAGCTGGAAGGCCATGCCGAAGTTGAGGCCGAAGCGGCGCAACGCTTCCTCCTCGGCCTCCGGTCGCTCCGCGACGACCGCGCCGACCTGGCAGGCGGCGGCGAAGAGGGCGGCGGTCTTGGAGCGGATGACATCCAGATAGGTCGCCTCGTCGGTCGAGGTGTCGTTGGCGGTCATCAACTGCTGAACCTCGCCCTCGGCGATGATCGCCGAAGCGTCGGACAGGATCTTGAGGATCCTCAGCGAGCCGTCCTCGACCATCAGCTGGAAGGCCCGGCTGAACAGGAAGTCGCCGACCAGCACGCTGGCCTTGTTGCCCCAGACCGCGTTCGCGGTCGCCAGGCCGCGGCGCAGTCCGCTGTCGTCGACCACGTCGTCATGGAGCAGGGTCGCGGTGTGAATGAACTCGACGCAGGCGGCCAGCGGGATGTGGCGCTGGCCCTGATAGCCGCAGAGTCGGGCCGAGGCCAGTGTCAGCATCGGCCGCAGGCGCTTGCCGCCCGCCGCGATGATATGGCCGGCGAGCTGTGGGATCAGCGCCACGGGGGAATCCATGCGGGCCAGGATCGCTGCGTTGACGGCCTCCAGGTCGTCGCCAACGAGCGCGCCCAGGCGGTCCTTCGCAGAGCGGTCCCGCGCTGATTTCTCCGTCGTCGCGCCGGCGGCGAATGCCAAGTCCTGTCCCCGTTTCAAGTTATCCTGCTGCCGGCATCATACAACTTGCGGCGTGAGGATGGGCCATATTTTCTGGCAAGATAGGATGAACGCCGGGCCGGTCAAGCCCGCTCACGCCGCGAGAGCCAACGCGGGCCCCGACTTGGATTGGGAAAGGTGTCCTGGAATGAAGGAGCTGCTGCGCAGCAACGACCTGGTCAAGATCTCCTGGCTTCGGGCGCTTCTGTCTGACTCCGGCATTCCGACCTTCGTCCTGGACGGCCACACCAGCGTCCTCGAGGGCTCGGCGGGGGCCATCCCGCGGCGGCTCTGCGTCGACGACGACGACTATAACCAGGCCCGGCGCCTGCTGGCCGAGGTCGGCGAGGAGCCGATTTCGTGACCCTCGAGGCCCGACCTGCCGTGACCGAGGACCGGCTGCTGGGCGGTCGGGTCCGCCTGATCCAGGCCGCCCGGGGCTATCGGGTGGCGATCGACCCGGTGATCCTGGCGGCGGCGGTGCCGGCCAGCGCAGGGGAAACGGCGCTCGACCTCGGTTGTGGAACCGGCGGGGCCGCCCTCTGCCTTCTGGCCCGGGTGCCTGGCATCGCGGCGACCGGCCTGGAATGCGATCCGGCGACCGCCGCGCTGGCCCGGGACAACGCGGCGGCGAACGGCGTTGCCGACAGATTCCAAGTCCTGGAGGGCGAGCTTCTGGCGCCGCCAGAGACGCTGCGCCGGGCGCGCTTCGACCATGTCCTGCTCAATCCGCCCTACCTGGATCCGGCCCGGGCCCGCCTGCCCGAGGACGCGGACCGCCGCCGCAGCCACGGCGAGGGGGCGGCCGGCCTGGCCGACTGGCTCGACCTCGGACTGCGCCGGCTGCACGACGATGGGACCCTCAGCGTGATCCACCGGGCCGAGCGCCTGGACGAGATCCTTGCCGCTCTTTCCGGCCGCGCCGGCGGCATTGATATCTTTCCGCTCTGGCCGGGCGGTGACGAACCCAAGCCGGCGAAGCGAATGGTCGTCCGCGCGCGCAAGGGCAGCCGCGCACCTCTCAGACTTCATCCCGGCCTGGTGCTGCACCGCCCCGGCGGTGGCTACACCGCAGCGGCCGAGACGGTGCTGCGCGATGCCGCGGCGCTGCCGATCTAGGCTCCCTGCCGCACCTCTGCGCTTGGCAGCCGGGCCGGCAATCCTTATCTAGGCGCTCATGGATATTGCCAGCCTCATCCACCGCTGCTCCTTCGGTCGCCTGCCCGAGCCGCCGCCGATCGTCACCGTGATCCGGCTCTCCGGCGTCATCGGTTCGCTCGGCCCGCTGCGCAGCGGCCTGACCCTCAGCGATTTGGCGCCGGTCATCGAGCGGGCCTTCAAGGCGCCGCGCCTCGAGGCCGTGGCCCTTCAGGTTAACTCGCCGGGCGGCTCGCCGGTGCAGTCGGCCCTGATCGCCAGGCGAATCCGCGACCTCGCCGAGGAAAAGAAGATCCCGGTGGTGGCATTCTGCGAGGACGCAGCGGCCTCCGGCGGCTACTGGCTGGCCTGCGCCGCCGACGAGATTTTCGCCGACGAAAGCTCGATCCTCGGCTCGATCGGCGTGATCTCCGCCGGCTTCGGCTTTCCGGAACTGCTGAAGCGCTTCGG
>JASJAL010000356.1 GCA_030067055.1 Kiloniellales bacterium
GCCGACCTGGTGTGCGGCAGCGGCGCCAACCAGAACGGTCCCGTCCGACGGGAGGCCGCGGCATGAACGCGATTCCCTTCGACATCGGAACCCTGCACTTCGTCGGCATCGGCGGCATCGGCATGAGCGGAATCGCCGAGATCCTGCACAACCTCGACTACCGGGTGCAGGGCAGCGACATCGCAGAGAACCCCAACGTCCAGCGCCTGCGCGGGCTGGGCATCGAGATCGCCATCGGCCACGACGCGGCCAACCTGGGCAGCGCGCAGGTGGTCGTCGTCTCCTCGGCGATCAAGGCCGAGAACCCCGAGCTGCAGGCTGCCCAGGCCCAGTTCATCCCGGTGGTGCAGCGCGCCGAGATGCTGGGCGAGTTGATGCGCCTGAAGTGGTCGGTCGCGGTCGGCGGCACCCACGGCAAAACCACCACCACCTCGATGGTCGCGGCGGTCCTGGACGCCGGGCAGTTCGATCCGACGGTGATCAACGGCGGCATCATCAATGCCTACGGCACCAATGCCCGGCTCGGCGCCGGCGACTGGATGGTGGTCGAGGCCGATGAGAGCGACGGCTCCTTCGTGCGCCTGCCGGCGACCCTGGCCGTGGTCACCAACGTCGACCCGGAGCATTTGGATTTCTACGGCAGCGTCGAAGCCCTGCACGACGCCTTCCGCAGCTTCCTCGAGAACATTCCCTTCTACGGCGTAGCGATCCTTTGCATCGACCACCCGGCGGTGCAGAGCCTGATCGGCCAGATCTCCGACCGCCGCGTGGTCACATACGGTCTCAGTCCGCAGGCCGACGTGCGCGGCGTCAATCTGACGAACGATCACGACGGCAGCACCTTCGACGTGGTCATCGCCGACCGCAAGGCCGGCACCAGCCGGACCATCGCCGGCCTGGAGCTGCCGATGCTCGGCCAGCACAACGTGGTCAACGCGCTGGCCGCGGTCGCCGTGGCCCAGGAACTAAAGATCACCGACGAGGTGCTGCGCGACGCCCTGGCCGGATTCCGTGGGGTCAAGCGCCGCTTTACCAAGACCGGCGAAGTCGACGGCATCACCGTCATCGACGACTACGGCCACCATCCGGTCGAGATCTCCGCGGTCCTGAAGGCGGCGCGGGCGGCGACTGGCGACAAGGTGATCGCCGTGGTCCAGCCGCACCGCTACTCGCGGCTGGCCAGCCTGTTCGAGGAATTCTGCGGCTGCTTCAACGACGCCGACCACGTCCTCGTGGCCGAGGTCTTTGCCGCCGGAGAAGAACCCGTCGAGGGAGTCGACCGCGACGCCCTCGTCGAGGGCCTGCGCGCCCGCGGTCACCGCCATGCGGTGCCACTGTCGGGGCCCGACGACCTGGCTCCCAAGGTCAGCGAGATCGCCGGGAGGGGCGATTTCGTGGTCTGCCTGGGGGCCGGCAGCATCACCGCCTGGGCGAACGAGCTGCCCGGGCAACTGGAAGGTCTTAGGAGGGGAGGCGACAACCCGAAACCAGCAGGAGCGGGGTTATGATCGCCATGACGAAGCACAGCAAGACTCCCCTGATCGACCGTCTGCCCGGCGTGCGGGGCCGCCTGACGGCCGACGCACCCCTGGCCGGCATCACCTGGTTCCGCGTCGGCGGCAGCGCCGAGGTCATGTTCCGGCCGGCCGATCGCGACGACCTGGTCGACTTCCTGCGCCGGAAGCCCCGCGACCTACCGGTGACGGTGATCGGCGTGGCCTCCAACCTGCTGGTCCGGGACGGCGGCGTGCCTGGCGTGGTGCTGCGCCTGGGCCGCGGCTTCGCCGAGATCCGGGCCGAGCGCGAAACGGTCCACGCCGGTGCCGGCGCCCTGGACTTCAATATCGCGACCGCGGCCCGAATTGCCGGAATCGGCGGGCTCGAGTTCCTCTGCGGCGTACCGGGCACCCTGGGCGGCGCCCTGCGCATGAACGCCGGCGCCTACGGCCGCGAACTCAAGGACGTGCTGATCGAGGCCGAGGCGGTCGACGGCTACAGCAACCTGCATCGCCTGCGCCCCCAGGACTTCAGCTTCCGCTACCGTGGCAACGCAATTCCCGAGGATTGGATCTTTCTCTCGGCGCACCTGCAAGGCGAAGCCGACGACCCCAAGGTCATCGCCCGGCGCATGACCGAGATCCAGACCGCCCGCGCCGACAGCCAGCCGATCCGCACGCGGACCGGCGGCAGCACCTTCAAGAATCCCGAGGGTGCCAAGGCCTGGGAGCTGATCGACAAGGCCGGTTGCCGCGGGCTCAAGCGCGGCGGTGCGATGGTCTCGGAGAAGCACTGCAACTTCCTGATCAACACCGGCAACGCCACGGCCGCCGATATCGAGGGGCTGGGCGAAGAGGTTCGCCGGCGGGTCCAGGAGAGCAGCGGGATCGAGCTGCAGTGGGAGATCCGCAGGATCGGGATCGCCGGGGACGGCGACCGGGAGGGCGCAGCATGAGCAAGCGCGTCGCGGTCCTCTACGGCGGCATCTCGGCCGAACGCGAGGTCTCCCTGGTGAGCGGCCGCGATTGCGGCAAGGCCCTGGGCGAGGCCGGCTACGCGGTCGATATGATCGACGTGACCGACGATGTCGGGGCCTTGACCGAGGCACTGACCCCGGCGCCGGACGCGGTCTTCAACGCCCTCCACGGGCGCTGGGGCGAGGACGGCTGCGTTCAGGGCCTGCTCGAGCTGCTGCACATTCCCTACACGCATTCCGGTGTCATGGCCTCGGCACTGGCCATGGACAAGGAAATGGCCAAACGGGTGTTCCTGGCCAACGGGCTGCGCTGCGCCGAGAGCGTGGTCACCAGCCCGGAGCAGATCCTGGCCGCCGACCCCCTGCCCCGGCCCTACGTGGTCAAGCCGGTGGCAGAAGGCTCCAGCGTCGGCGTACGGATCGTCCAGGACGGCGACAACGAGCCGCCCCTGGATCCCGAAGCCGACTGGCAGTCCGGCGATCAAATGATGGTCGAGCGCTTCGTCCCCGGGCGCGAGCTGACCGTGTCGGTCATGGGCGAGCGGCCTCTGGCGGTGACCGAACTGAAGCCCAAGCAAGGTTTCTACGACTACGAGGCCAAGTACACCGAGGGCAAGACGGTCCACGAAGTCCCGGCACAGCTGCCCGAGCCGATTTACGAGGAGTGCCTGACGAGCGCGCTCGAGGCGCACCGGGCCCTGGGTTGCCGAGGCGTGAGCCGGGCCGACTTCCGCTACGACGATACCCCTGACGGTGACGGCGGGGTCTACCTGCTGGAGGTCAACACCCAGCCGGGCATGACGCCGCTGAGCCTGGTGCCCGAGCAGGCGGCGCATCTCGGCATCAGTTTTCCCGAACTCTGCGGCTGGTTGGTGGAGAACGCGACATGCAAGACCTGAGCCTGCGCGTAGAGCCTCGCGCACCGAGCATGAACCGCGCGAAGGCTCGTTCCCGGAAGCCGCCGCTGGTGACGCGCGCGCGCCTGATCCTGGCCGCCGCCGGGCTGCTCGGCGTGCTGGCGGCCACCCTGGCATGGTCCGGATGGTTTGGCCGCAGCGCCGACCGGATCGCCGCCTTCTGGCTGGAAACCACGGCGGAAGCCGGGCTGGCGGTCGAAGAGGTGCTGTTGGTCGGCCGCGACCGGACCTCGAAGCAGGCACTGCTGGCCAGCATCGGCGTCGAGCGGGGCACGCCGATGTTCGCGATCGATCCGCAGGCCACCAAGGAACGCATCGAAGACCTACCCTGGGTCGCGACGGCGATGGTCGAGCGCCGGCTGCCCAACGTCCTGCTGATCGAGATCGCGGAGCGCCGGCCCCTGGCCATTTGGCAGCATCGCGGCCGCAAGGTGGTCATCGACCACGACGGCGAGGTGATCGCGGCGGCACTACCGGAGCGCTTCGCCGAGCTGCCTCTGGTCGTCGGCGAAGGCGCGCCAGCGCACACGGCGGGATTGCTCAACGTGCTGGCGCGCGAGCCGCTGCTTCAGCCGCTGGTGGTCGCTGCGATCCGGGTCGGCGAGCGTCGCTGGAACCTGCGGCTGCGCGGCGACATCGACGTGCGGCTGCCGGAGGAAGACATCGCCGAGGCCTGGACCGAGCTGGCCCGGCTTCAGCGCGAGCACGATTTGCTGCAGCGGGAGATCCTGGCGATCGACATGCGCCTGTCCGACCGGATGGTGCTGCGCATGGCACCGGATCTGGCGCCGGTCAGCGGTGCGAACGGACCCGGCAAGGATACGTAAGGGGGATCCCGGCGGGGATCGTAACGGGAAACGGATGACGACAGGATGAAGCGGGTGCCCGGCAAGAACAGCAACGGCCTGATCGCTGCGCTCGACGTCGGCTCGAGCAAGGTCTGCTGCTTTATCGCCGAGACCGATGGCATCAAGCATCCGCGGGTCATCGGCATTGGCCAGCAGGCCAGCCAGGGCGTCAAGGCCGGCAGCATCATCGACATGGAAGCTGCCGAGGCGGCGATCCGCAGTACCGTCTACGCCGCCGAGGAGATGGCCAACGAGACGGTCCACGAGGTCGCAGTCAACCTCTCGGGCGGCTATCCGGCCTCGCGCCAGGTCCGGGTCGAGATCCCGATCGCCGGTCAGGAAGTCGGCGAACTCGACCTACGCCGCGCGCTGGAGGAGGGTCAACAAGCAACCTGCGGCCGACTCGATCCCGCCGCCGCACCGCAGCTGATTCATTCCATCCCGGTCGGCTTCACGCTCGACGGCAACCGGGGCATCCGCAACCCGCGGGGCATGATCGGCGAGCTCCTGGGCGTGGACATGCACCTGGTGACGGCGCGCAGCAGCTCGGTGCGCAACCTCAGCACCTGCGTCGAGCGCTGCCACCTCGACGTCGGCGGCTTCGTGGTGTCGCCCTACGCTTCCGGGCTCTCGGTCCTGGTCGAGGATGAGCGGGAGCTGGGCGTGACCCTGGTCGACATGGGCGGCGGAACGACGACCATTGCCGTCTTTCTCGAAGGCCAGGTGATCTTCACCGATTCCATCCCGGTCGGCGGCAGCCACGTTACCAGCGATATCGCCCGCGGCCTCTCGACGACCCGGCAACAGGCGGAGCGCCTGAAGACGCTCTACGGCCACGCCATGGCCGCCGAGGTCGACGACCGGGAGGTGATCGAGGTTCTTCCGGTGGGTGAAGAGGAAAGCGGCGCGACCCAGCAGATCGCGCGCTCCTATCTGACCGGAATCATCCAGCCGCGCCTGGAAGAGACTTTCGAGCTGGTGCGCTCGCACCTGGAGGCCAGCGGTCTGGACAAGCTGGCCGGCCGACGGGTCGTTCTGACCGGCGGCGCCTGCCAGCTACCCGGCGTCCGCGACCTGGCGGCGCTGGTACTCGACAAACAAGTTCGTCTCGGCCGTCCGCTCCGGATCCAGGGCCTGGCCGAGGCAACGTCCGGTCCCGCCTTCGCCACCTGTAGCGGGCTGATCGCCTATGCGATCGCCGCGAACCTGCCGGTGGCGGTCGAGGCACGGGCGAAACGAGGAGAGCCCGATGGCCTTATGGGCCGGCTGGGTCATTGGTTCCGTGAGCACCTGTGAAAGCAGGATCTTCGTGGTCCCGGCCGGTCCGGGATCCGCAACTTGCCGGTGAGGACCGGCCGTACCGCCCATCTAGGGGGCAAGTGGAGGCAGACATGTCCTTGAACCTCAACGTTCCAATCAGCGAAGCCCAGCTGAAGCCAAGAATCACCGTCATCGGCGTAGGGGGCGCCGGCGGCAACGCCGTCAACAACATGATCCAGTCCAATCTGGAAGGCGTCGAATTCGTGGTCGCCAACACCGACGCCCAGGCAATCGCCCAGTCGCTCTGCAGCCGGACTCTGCAGCTCGGCCGCAACATCACCCAGGGCCTGGGCTCGGGCTCGCGGCCCGACATCGGCAAGGCCGCTGCCGAGGAGGCCCTGGACGACATCCTGGCCGACCTCGAAGGCGCCCACATGGTCTTCATCACCGCCGGGATGGGCGGCGGTACGGGCACCGGCGCGGCGCCGGTGATCGCCCGCGCAGCGCGCGAGCAAGGGATACTGACCGTCGGCGTGGTGACCAGGCCCTTCCACTTCGAAGGCGTGCACCGCATGCGCATCGCCGAGTCCGGGATTCACGAGCTGACCCAGTTCGTCGACACCCTGATCATCATCCCGAACCAGAACCTCTTCCGCATCGCCAACGAGAAGACGACCTTCGCGGACGCCTTCAAGATGGCCGACGACGTTCTGCACGCGGGCGTCCGCGGCGTCACGGACCTGATGGTCATGCCGGGCCTGATCAACCTCGACTTCGCCGACATCCGCACGGTCATGACCGAGATGGGCAAGGCCATGATGGGCACCGGCGAGGCCGACGGCGACAACCGCGC
>JASJAL010000071.1 GCA_030067055.1 Kiloniellales bacterium
TCGAAGGTCTGGATGATCTGCTGCGCCTCCTGCTCGTTCTTCGCGGTCTCGACCTCGTAGCCGGTCGCCCGCAGCACTTCGGCGATGCCTTCGACCAGGTCGACGTCGTCGTCGACCGCCAGGATCCGGCCGGTCCGCTGGTGCGCCTTGAAACCGCCGGCGGGCGGTTGCTGCGACGCCGGGACGCCAGCCGGCGCTGGGGTCTCGGCCTGGGCCATGGGGGCCTCCATCGGGGCCGGAGACGGCGCGGGCGGCGGCGCGACCGAAGGAGCCTCGACCGGGTCCAGTAGGCTTTCCTCCTGCGTCGGGATCATGGGCTCGGGCTCAGCCATCAGCGGCTCGGCCATTTCGGGCTCAGCCATCGCCGGCTCTGTCATCTCGGGCTCTGCCATCGCCGGCTCGATCATTTCGGGCTCGGCCATCTCGGGCTCAGCCATCAGCGGCTCGGCCATCGGCGGCACCCCGTAGGGCTCGGCCGGCACCGCGTCCACCGGCTCTTCCTCGGCCAGCATGAAGGGTTCGGCCTGGTGCTCCGTTTCCGGCTCGGACAGCGGCTCGGATTCGGCCGGTCTGTCGAAGACGGCGGCCTGTTCCCCCGCGCCGGGCTCCGCCTCGTAGAGCGTCGCATCGCCAGTTTCGGAGCCCATCGCCGCCATCGGAGCCTCGGGCTCCATGGCCGGCTCCATCGGCGCCGGATCGGCTGCAGGCGCCTCGGCCAGGCCTTCTTCATCGGCAATCAGCGCCTCGTCGGCGTCGGACGCCTCCGGCGTGTAGCCGCCGCGCTCGATGTTGAAGCGGGGCCGGTCCTCGGAGCGCTCGGGCTTGGCCATGAACAGGTCCTCGGCGACGTCCTGCTGCGGCTGCGGCAGGGCGTCGAGCCCGGTCGTCATGTGGTCAAGGTGCTGCAGCAGCGAGACGGTGTCGAAGGGCTTGGTCAGGATGCCCGTGACCTCCATAGAGCGGAAGGCATCCAGGGCCTCGGCGTTCTCGGTGGCCTGCCCGGTGACGATCACGGTCGGGATGTCGTGGCCCCGGTTTCGGAGCTGGAGATAGACTTCCAGACCGCTGATGACCGGCAGCTTGAGATCGAGCACCAGATAGTCGACGCCGCCGCTCATCACGGTCTTCAGGGCCTCGCCGCCGGTCCGAGCAACGCAGACCTTGTAGCCGTCATCCATCAGCACGTCTTTGATCGCGCCGCTGAACTCGGGATCATCGTCGGCGATCAGCACCATGCCCTTGGAATGGATCCGCTCCATGGCTTCCAGCACGTCGTCGATGTTGATCGGCTTGTGCAGGATGCCGCAGGCGCCTTCCTGGACCGCCTGGTCGAGCAGCTGCTCGACGCTGTAGCCGGTCATCATGATGACCTTGGCCGCCGGGCGGATCTTCCGGATCTCCATGAAGCTCTCGACGCCGTTCATTCCCGGCATCATCACGTCCATGAAGGAGATGTCGAACTCCTTCTCCCGGAAGATACGGATCGCCTGCTGGCCGTTGTAGGCGACCTCGACCTCGTGACCCTTCATCCGAAGGACGTCGGCCAAGCCGTCGGCGATGTCCTTGTGATCGTCGACGACAAAGATCCGGAGGGGCTTTGTCTGGGTGCTCATCATCCAGCCCTTTCGTGTTCGTACCGCTCTGTTCTCCAGGAGCCGCCGGGCCGACCTCTAGGCGGCCTGCTCCTGGACCTGCTTGATCGGCATCCAGAGCCGCACCTGCGTGCCGCTGTCCTGGGTGCTGGTGACTTCGACGTCGCCGCCATGCTGTTCCATGATCTGCTTGACGGTCGGCAGACCCAGCCCGACGGCGCCGCTCTTGGTGCTGAACAGCGGCTCGAAGACCTGGGGCAATGTTTCCGGCGCAATGCCGGGACCATTGTCGGCAACGACTATCTCGAAATATTCGCCCGCGACCCGACTCGTGATCTCGAGCTGGGGCTGCCCATTCGACGCGCCGTTCTCGGCGGCCTCGACCATGGCCTCGCAGGCATTGTTGAGAAGGTTGGACAGCGCCCTGCGCAGCCGCTCCGGGTCGAAAGCGGCAACCAAACCGCCCGTGCCCGACAGCAGCTTGGCGCTGATCGGGGGTGGCAGATCCTGCTCGCCCAGGAAGGTCTGAAGCCAGTCATCGACCGCTTGGTTCTCGAGTTTCAGAGCGGTCGCACGCGTGTAGTCCAAGAGCTCGTTGATGATGTTGTCGCAGCGGCTGACGCTTCGGTCCACGCGCTCCAAGGCGCTCTCGACGCCGAGACCCTGGCCTTCGGTGCGGCCGCGGACCAGATAGATCGCGGTGCGGATGGCACCCAAGGGGTTGCGCAGTTCGTGACTGACCGTCGCGGTCAGGTGACCGATCGCCGCCAGCCGCTCCTGACGCATCAGCTCGGACTGCGCAGCCTGCAATTCGGCGGTGCGCTGCTCGACCCGGCGTTCCAGCTCCTGGTTCAGCCCCAGGATGTCGGCATTGGCGCGCTGGAGCTCCGCGGTCCGCTCCTCGATTCGCTGTTCCAGGGTCTCGTTCATCTTGGCCATGCCGTCGTTCGCCGCGTGGACCTGATCGATCACCTTGGACAGCTGCGCGGTGCGCTCCTCGACCCGCTGCTCCAGTTCCTGGTTCAGGCGGGCCATGTTCTCGTTGACCTGCGATAGCTTGTCGTTTGCGGCGTTCAGTTCCAGGGTGCGCTGCTCGACCCGGCGCTCGAGCTGGCCGTTGAGCTGGGCGACCTCCGCCTCGGCCTCGGCCAGCGACTGGTGGGCCCGCTGCAGGTTCTCGATCTGGGTGTTGCGCTCCCTGATGTCCTGACGGACGAAGAAGCCGAGAATCAACGTGATGAGCACCAGGCCGACCAGGAGCGCCTTCTCGGCTGTGTCCAGGAAGGCCTTGATGCCGTTTCGGATCTCGGTGAAGTCGGCTTCGATCTCGACCGCGCCGCGGAAGATGCCGTTCTTCATGAAGGGCTGGTAGATCCGCCCCATGGAGCGGCTGCGCCCGGAAGCATCGACCGCGTCCGTCAGAATGGTGACCGGCTGGCCGCGACGGACGTCACGCAGGAAGAAGTCGGCATCGAAGGTCAAGCCCAGATCCTCCGGCCGGGCCGCCAGGGCGACCAGGCCGTCCTGGTCGAACATGCGGAAGTTCTGAACTTGATCGCTTCTGGTGATGAAGGCGATGACCTGCTCGTCCCGGGCCGTGACCGCTCCCTGGTTCAGCAGGGCGTCGACATCGTCGATATGGCTGTTCAGGTAGTCGCCCCAGAACAAGGCCTGGTGATCCGCCTGGCTCTGCAAGAGCTGCTGGATCAGGAACTGCTCGCCTCGGCCGAGGCCGACCGCCGCCAGGACGCCGACGACAACAAAAAGCACCGCCAGTCTGACGTCCTTCAATCTCAGCTTAGCGAACATGCTCGGACTTTCTCGATCGCGATGCGGAACACGGCCTTGCGGCCGCTCCCAACTGGAACGGAAGACGACCTCCGGGAGCCGCCGAACTCCAACGCCTCACGCCCGAAAAGTCATCCACGTCAAGTACCCGACTAATAGTAAAGTTAGTGTTTATTCGAGAACAAATTGATAAACAGAAAGTTGACGGCAGGGTCACAACCCTGATCTTTCATACAGCTACAAAGTTGATTTTTGGTTGTTGGCGAAGGTTACAGTAACCTTAACTTCGCAACCCGCCCGTTCGGAGCCCCAGTGGGACCGAGCTCGGGGGACCGGATTTGGTTCCAGCAAACCCGTAATCCTCCTCCGGATCGCAGCTTGCGGCCTTTCGACTCGCGCGCTCTGGGCCAGCCCAACTCAAGTAAAGACGACTTGCAGCTGAACTATTGATCTGTCCAGACGACTTGGAGACCGATCCTGGGTGCCCGCCTTCGGGCGCGAAACGATCCGGCTCTAGAGGGCCTCGAAGAGCTCGGTGGCGCTGTCGATCGTCTGCAGGAGTGAGAGATTGAGATCGGAGATCTGGCCGAGCTGGCCGTCGTTGACATCCTGGCCGTTCGCCACACCCTCGACGATCGGGACGACATTGGTCCAGATCTTCATCGCCTTCTGCAGCTCGATCCGGATCGCCGGCGTCGGCGCCTGACGCAGCCTGAGCTGCAGGTCGCCGTCCAGAAGGCCCTTGAGGACGCGGTCGAAGTGGCTGCTGCTGCGCGCCAGAGCCTTGCGGTTCTTCTCGACGGAGTGGCCGTAGGCGACCAGCAGGAACTCCTTCGCGAGCTTCTGCGACAACATGCTTTGGCGGGTCGAGTAGTCGATCGCCAGCAGGTTGATGGAGAAGACGATCATGCCCTTCTGCGCTTCCTGGCGAAGGGCCTTCACCAGCTCGTCGACGACGCTGTAGAGAGGCTCGGTCATCTCAGCCACGGCGACCACCTCCTCGGCGGACATCTCGTCGCCCGCCACGCCCCGGGCGAGCAACTGCGCGACCGAGGCCCAGATCTGTTCGACGCGGTCGACGTGCCGGATCAACTCTGGATCCGACAGGGGCTTCAGCCGCAGTTCGTCATCGCCGTTGCGCAGACCTTTCGAGATGCGCTGGAACATGGCATGGCTGGCTTGAAGGCGCTTGAGGTTCGTCGCCTTGTCGATGCCCATGGCAACGAGGATCGCTTCCTTGCCGATCTGCTGCGCCAGGGTGCGCTGCTGGCCGGCCATGTTGACCGCATGCTCGAAGTCGATCCGGCTTTTCGCCAGCGTCTGGCTGCTGCCGACGACGGTCGAGAGAGCGAAGAGGGCGGCGAACAAGGTTAAGGCTGGAAGGCGAATCTTCCCGTACCGCGTGAGCTCAAGCAACATGGTGTCCGTCCCCGTGGCGTCGACGAGCGGGCCAAAGCTGGTACGGCAGTCGCCTAACTGGCAGATCAGCGAAGCACCCCGGAGGAGCGGCCGCTGGGACGCCTGTTCTTGCGATGAGCGTACGGAACTGCCGCATTTCCGGCTCGCCTCAAGTGCGACAGTAAATAGCCCGATTTATATGAAGCGAATATTAAAAAGCAACTTTATAAATAACAAGTCTTTATATTGGTTAAGATGTTACGATTATTTTCACAGTAAAGATGAATACAAGCCGACAAAAGGGCGTATGCGGCCCGCGACCCGGCCCTATGGCAAAGACCCGTCGCTTTGTCATAGAGTCCGAGCGATGGAGACGGCAGCCAAACGCGCCTTTATGGCACTGGGCCTCGGCAGCGCCCTGATCCTTGGTCTTGCTTTCGCCACGACCGTCCGCGCTCCTGCCCAGGACTCCCCGGACGTCGAGCGCCAACGCCAGGAGATGGTCCGCATCATCCAGGCGGAGACCCGTGCGACCTCACTCGAGACCGGCATCTCGGCATTGCAGCCCAAGGTTCTCGAGGCCATGGCCCAGGTGCCGCGCCATGCCTTCCTGCCCGACCAGTTGCGCCCCTTCGCCTATCTGCCGACGCCTTTGCCGGTGACCGAGGACCAAAACATCGCTGCCCCCTTCCTGGTCGCCCTGATGACGCACCTTGCGGACATCCAACCCGAGGACAGGGTCTTCGAGACCGGGACCGGCGCGGGCTACCATGCCGCCGTCTTGGCCGAGCTGGCGTCCGAGGTCTTCAGCGTGGAAGTGATCGAGTTCCTGGCCGATCGCGCGCACAAGATCCTCGACGACCTCGGGTACGGCCGTGTGCAGGTTCGCGCCGGCGATGGCTACTATGGCTGGGCGGAAGCCGGGCCCTTCGACGTCATCATCCTAAAGGAAGCGGTGAATCACCTTCCCGACCCTCTGCTCCGACAGCTGCGGCCCGGCGGCCGCATGGTGGTGCCGCTCGGTCCCTCCGAGGGCAACCAGGTCCTGACCCTGGTCGAGAAGACCGAAGAGGGCCGCCTGCGCTCCCGTGGCATCCTGCCCGTCAAATTCTCACCGCTCCAAGGCGGAGAGCGGCTCTAGATCAAGAGTTCGAGCATGATTCGCACATCACACCGAGGCGGCGTGACGCGATCATGCTCTAGGAGCCGCCCCTGACAAGGCGTTTAGTTATGAGCCGCTTGCCGCGTGGGCGGCACGTCTGCCATCTTTCGGCAATGACAGCATCAGCACTGGCCCGGCATCCCGACTCCTATCCCAGCGCCGCCCTGGTGACCGGCGGCGCCCAGCGCATTGGCCTGGCGATCAGTCGGAGCCTGGCGGCCGCCGGCTGGGACTTGGCAATCCACCACAACCGCTCCGAAGCAGAGGCGCAGGCCCTCGTGGCGGAGATCGAGGACGCCGGGGGACGGGCTGTCGCCGTCGCGGCCAACCTCGCCGAGGAAACGGAGACCGCCGCCCTGGTGCCACGCGCCGTGGAGGCCCTCGGCCCGCTGGGCCTGCTCGTCAACAACGCCGCGGTCTACGAGTTCGACCGCGTCGACACGGCGACGCGCGCCAACTGGGACTTCCATATGGAGATCAACCTGCGCGCGCCCTTTCGTCTGACTCAGGCCTTCGCAGAGCAGCTGCCGGAACAAGCCGGAGGCCTGGTGATCAACATCCTGGACGAGCGGGTCCTGAACCTGACACCGAACTTCGCCACCTACACCGTCTCAAAGAGCGGGCTCTGGACGCTGACCCGTTCGCTCGCCCTGGCCTTGGCGCCCAGAATCCGGGTCAACGGCATCGGTCCCGGCTACGCCATGCCCGAGCACGGGCAGGACCGCGCCGACTTCGAACGCCTCGCCGGCCGGATGCCGCTCGGGCGCGGGACGGACCCGGAGGAGATCTGCACGGCGCTGCAGTTCCTGATCACCACCAAGTCGGTGACCGGCCAGATGATCGCGCTCGACGGCGGGCAGCACTTGGGCTGGCTGGTACCGGGAATTCAATCGCCATGAGCCGAAGCAAGACCTGCACGCCGCCTCGACCGGCCGGCGCGCCGCCCGAGCCGACTGAGGCCAAGGGTCAGCGGATCTTTATCCGCGACCTGCAGCTACCCTGCCGCATCGGCGTGACCAAGTCGGAACGGCGAAACCGGCAACGCCTGGCGATCAACCTCGACCTGGAGATCGAACCGCGTCGGGTCCGTAAGGACCGGATCAGCGAGGTCGTCGACTACACCGATATCATCGCCGAGGTCCGCAGCATCGCCCTGGAAAGCGAGTTCCGTCTGCTGGAGTCCCTGGCCGAGCAGCTGGCGCAAGCCTGCTTCTTTCACCCGCGGATCGTCAGGGTCCGGGTCCGCGTCGAGAAACTGGATCTGGTCTCCGAAGCGGCCGGGGTCGGAATCGAGATCGACAGGCGCCGACCCGCAAAGGTCTAAGAGCTTAGGGAAAGCTGGCTATGGCACCGGCGAGATCGCCTATAGCCTGTGGTCTAGCCGAAGCGGACAGCCATAGGTCGAGAAGTTGTGCACAGCCAAAGCAGTGGCGGCCGACGGCGAACCAAAAAAGCACCGAAAAGCGTCCTGTAACAGAACGTTAAGACTTGACAGGCCTAAAGTTCATAAGATTCAGAAGCTTGCTTGAAATGCTCATAATTTAGGCAATTCGTTGAAAGGCTTGGTTTATCTGGGAAGCGGTAGGCTGCCCAACAACTTAGGCACAGTTTTATCCACAGTTTCGGTGGACGGCTGATCCAGGGGTCGCGGGAACCGCACCACTTGGCGACACTAGGTGGGCCGGCCGGCTCCTTGCCCGGCCGTTGACGCTGCCCTTTCCGCTTGCCAGAACAGGGCCGTGGCCAGCTTGAAACCTCAGCGACGAGTAAAGGATCCCACGGCGGGCGGCAAGCGAGCCGCGATGGGCCCGGAAGACGAGCCTGTCACCGAGGAACTCGGCGGCGAGGCGCAGTCCCTGGGCCGCGGGATCGAAACCATCTCAGCCGCAGTCAAGACGCTGCCGAATGGTCCCGGCGTCTACCGCATGCTCGACCGACGTGGCAAGGCGCTCTACGTCGGCAAGGCGCGCAACCTGAAGAAGCGCGTGGCCACCTACACCCAGATCAACAAGCTGCCCTACCGGCTGCAGCGCATGGTCGCCGAAACCGCCCTGCTGGAGGTCGTGACGACCCACAGCGAGGTCGAAGCCCTGCTGCTGGAGAGTAACCTGATCAAGCGGCTGATGCCGCGTTACAACGTCCTGCTGCGCGACGACAAGTCCTTCCCCTACATCCTGATCACCGGCGACAACGAGGTGCCGCAGATCACCAAGCACCGGGGCGCCCACAGCCGGCCCGGCGCCTACTTCGGGCCCTTCGCCTCGGCCGGTGCGGTCAACCGGACGATCACCGCGCTGGAGAAGGCCTTCCTGCTGCGCTCTTGCTCGGACGCCGTCTACGCGACGCGCAGCCGGCCCTGCCTGATGTACCAGATCAAGCGCTGCGCGGCGCCCTGCGTCGGCCGCATCGGGTCCGAGGACTACGGTCGGCTGGTCGCCCAGGCCAAGGACTTCCTCACCGGCCGCAGCCGCGACGTCCAGACCCGGCTCGCCGAGGAGATGCAGGAGGCCTCGGAACGCCTGGACTTCGAGAGCGCGGCGCTGATCCGCGACCGGATCCGGGCGCTGTCGCACATCCAATCGCATCAGGACATCAACGTACCCGGGATCGACGACGCCGACGTCATCGCCGCACAGCAGGAAGCGGGCCGGACCTGCGTGCAGGTCTTCTTTTTCCGGGCCGGCCGCAACTACGGCAACCGCGCCTATTTTCCGAGCCACGATCGGAAACTGGGCCTCCAGGCCGTGCTGTCGTCTTTCATCGCCCAGTTCTACGACAACAAGCCGACACCGCCTCTGGTCCTGGTCAGCCACGCGCCGGACGACCGCGCGCTCCTGGCCGAGGCCCTGAGCCAGCGCGCGGATCGCAAGGTGAGCCTTCTGGTGCCGCAGCGCGGGGCCAAGCGGAAGCTGATCGAGCACGCCTTGAGCAACGCCCGCGACGCGCTGGGGCGGCGCTTGGCGGAAAGCGCCAGTCAGCGTCAGTTGCTGGAAAAACTGTCGGAGACCCTGGCCCTGGAGACCCTGCCGGAACGGATCGAGGTCTACGACAACAGCCACCTGGGCGGCACCAAGCCCTATGGTGCCATGATCGTCGCCGGCACCGAGGGCCTGATAAAGGCGAGCTACCGCAAGTTCCGTATCAAGGGCGCGCCGGCGCCGGGCGACGACTACGCTATGATGCGCGAGGTTCTGCGGCGGCGCTTCGAACGGGCGATGAAGGAAGATCCGGACCGCAGCGGCGAGCTCTGGCCCGATCTGGTGATCCTGGACGGCGGCCGGGGCCAGCTCAACGCCGGGCTCGAGGTCTTCGCCGACCTCGGTGTCACCGACGTTGCGATGGTCGCCGTCGCCAAGGGACCGGAGCGCAACGCCGGTCGAGAGCGGATCTTCCTGCCCGAGCGCCAGCCGTTGCTGCTGGAACCCCGCGATCCGGTGCTGTACTTCATCCAGCGCCTGCGCGACGAGGCCCATCGCTTCGCCATCGGCAGCCATCGGGCCGGACGCGCCAAGGCGATCGGCCAGTCGCCGCTGGACGAGATCCCCGGCATCGGCGCCAAGCGCAAGAAGGCGCTGCTCCTGCATTTCGGCTCGGCCAAGGCGGTGTCCCGCGCCGGGCTGGCCGATCTGGAGGCGGTCTCCGGTATTTCCGCCGCGGTGGCACGGCGGATCCATGATTTCTTCAGGAGTTCATCCTGAGGACCACGCCAAAACCCCGGATTTGTGCTAGAAAATTGGCAGCGGATGGCAAGAGAACCGAAACTTAAGAGGAGAAAGTGCAGAATAAGGCCATGACCAGCCTGCCGAACATGTTGACCCTGTCGCGGATCGGCATCATTCCACTGCTGATCCTGCTGTTCTACCTGGACCGCCCTCTGGCGTCCTGGGGCGCGCTCGCTCTGTTCGCGATCGCCGGGATCACTGACTACTTCGACGGCTACTTCGCGCGGCACCGCAAGCAGGTCTCGGCCTTCGGTCGCTTTCTCGACCCGATCGCCGACAAGCTGCTGGTCGCCGCGGTCTTGCTGATGCTGGTCGCGACGCAGCGGGTCGAGGGCTTGGTCGTGCTGCCGGCCCTGGTCATCCTCTGCCGCGAAATCCTGGTCTCGGGCCTGCGCGAGTACCTCGCCGAGATCAAGGTCTCGGTCCCGGTCAGCCGCCTCGCCAAGTGGAAGACCGGAATCCAGATGCTCGCCCTGGGCTTCCTGATCGTCGGAGCGGACGGCCCCGACGTCCTGCCGACCCAAATGATCGGCGAGTGGGGCCTCTGGATCGCTGCCGCCCTGACCCTGGTCACCGGCTACGACTACCTGCGCCACGGCCTGAAGCACATGCCGCTGGAGGACTAGATCAAACTGCGCTCAATTGGAATCAATTGAGCGCAGATTATCTGATCTACCTCATACAGATATAGCAGCATTGCGTTCGAATGAACGCAGGCTGCTCTAGCGGCCCCAGCCATGCTGCCGTTCCGGGGCTTCCGCCTATCGAGGGTCTTGGCTCGGGACGATTGACACCCGGGTCCCGCCTGGCCTTCTCTGGGGGCCGGACCGTGGTCGGTTTGGGAGTTCGGGATGAAGGTCTTCGGCCTGGCGGGCTGGAGCGGCAGTGGCAAGACCACCCTGGTGGTGCGCCTGATTCCGGCGCTGGTCCGGCGTGGCCTGCGGGTCTCGACGATGAAGCACGCCCACCACAATTTCGACGTCGATAAGCCAGGCAAAGATTCCTATGAGCATCGGGCGGCGGGAGCCAGCGAAGTCCTGGTCACTTCGGGCCGGCGCTGGGCCCTGATGCATGAGCTACGCGACGCACCGGAGCCCAGCGTCGAGGAGCTGATCCACCATATGACTGCGGTCGACCTGCTGCTCATCGAAGGCTTCAAGCGCCAGACCCACGACAAGCTCGAGGTCCATCGGCCGGCCCTTGGCAAGCCCCTGCTCTGCAGCGAGGATCCGCACATCGTTGCGGTGGCCAGCGATTCACCTCTGCCCGAAGCCGGACGGCCGTTGCTCGACCTCAACGATGTCGAGGCCATCGCGGACTTCGTGGTCCGGCATTGCGGCCTGGCCCGGCCCGGCATCGGCGCCTAAGGGATCTCGGCATGGCCCAGTTGAGTGACGACTGCTTCGCCCACGGCGGCCGCCTGATGAGCACGGCGGAAGCCTTGGCCCTGCTGGCGGAGAAAACCGCCACCGTCACCACTCCGCTCCGCCGGCCCCTGGGCGAGGCGCTGGGCTGCATCCTGGCCGAGGACATCCTGGCCGGCCACGATCTGCCACCCGCCGACAACTCCGCCGTCGACGGCTATGCGGTCTATTACGACGACCTGGAGGCCGAGGCGGAGACCCGGCTGCCGATCGCGGGCCGGATAACCGCGGGCCACCCGCCCGAAGCGCCCCTGGCCCGCGGCCGGGCCGCGCGAATCTTCACCGGGGCCCAGATGCCGCCCGGCCCCGACACCGTCATGATGCAGGAGGACTGCCGCGAGGAGGACGGCACGGTGATCATCCGCCCGGGAATCAAGCCGGGCGCGAACCGGCGGCTGCGCGGCGAGGACTTCAAGTCCGGCGATCTGGTGCTGGCCAAGGGCAGCCGCCTGCGGGCCCAGGATCTGGGCCAGGCGGCAGCGGCCGGACGCAGGGAACTCCTGGTCTACCGGCCGCTCCGAGTGGCGCTGTTCTCGACCGGAGACGAGCTGCGCGAGCCGGGCTCGGGCCTCGACCCCGGCGCCATCTACGATTCCAATCGCTTCGCCCTGCTCGGCCTGCTCAAGGGCCTGGGCTGCGAGGTCCGGGATCTCGGCATCCTCGAGGACCGGCCCGCCGTGGTCGAAGCGGCCCTGGCCGAGGCGGAGGCCGGCCACGACCTGATCGTCACTTCTGGCGGCGTCTCCGTCGGCGAGGAGGACCACGTCAAGCGGGCGGTCGAGGCGCTCGGCCACCTGCACCTCTGGCGACTGGCGATCAAGCCCGGCCGCCCGATCGCCTTCGGCCAGGTCGGGCGGGTGCCCTTCGTCGGGCTGCCCGGCAACCCGGTGGCCGTGATGGTCACCTTCATGAACGTGGTCCGCCCCATGATCCTGCGCCTGATGGGCGCCACCGAGGTCTCGCCCCGCCGCTTCTCGGTCCGCACCGGCTTCCACCACCGCAAGAAGAAGGACCGCCGGGAATGGCTGCGGGTGCGCCTCGAAGCCGACGGCGAGGGCGGCTGGGTGGCGCAGAAATTCCCGCGGGAGGGTGCCGGGATCCTGTCCTCCATGGTAGAATCCGACGGTTTGGTCGAACTGCCAGAAGACCTGACGGACCTGGCCCCCGGGACCAGCGTCGATTTCCTGCCCTTTAGCGAGGTGTCGTGATGAAGTTGTTGTATTTCGCCTGGCTCAAGACCAGGACGGGGGTCGGCGAGGAGGAGGTCTCGCCCCCGCCCGAGGTCACAACGGTCCGCGAGCTGCTCGACTGGATCAGGTCGCGCGGCGGCGGCTATGCCGAGGCCCTCTCGGACCTTTCGGTGATCAAGGTCGCGATTAACCAGGAATTCGCCCGGCCCGACGACCCGGTTGCGCCTGGCGACGAGGTCGCGCTGTTCCCGCCGGTGACTGGAGGCTGAGACCATGATCAGGGTCCAGCGGGAGGACTTCGACCTCGGTGCCGAGCTGGCCGCGCTCACCGCCGGCAACCCCAAGGTCGGCGGCCTGGCGGTCTTCGTCGGCCTGGTCCGCGATCTCTCCGGCGGCAGCGAGGTCGGGGCGATGACCCTGGAGCACTATCCCGGGATGACCGAGCGAATGCTGGAAAAAATCGAGGCCGAGGCCAGGGAGCGCTGGCCCCTGGAGGCGAGCCTGGTGGTCCATCGCTACGGCCGCCTCGAACCGGGCGACCAGATCGTCCTGGTCGCGACCGCCAGCGCCCACCGGGAGGCGGCCTTCGAGGCCTGCCAGTTCCTGATCGACTGGCTGAAGACCAAGGCACCCTTCTGGAAGCTGGAGGAGACCGCCGAGGGCAGCCGTTGGGTCGAGGCCCGGGACAGCGATGACCAGGCCGCGACACGCTGGGCGACACCAAAGTCCGAGGCCGCGGAGTAGGGGCTCTCGCCTTTCTGACCGCCACAAAAGCGCCGCAGAACCTTGAGTCCCCACGGGATTCAAGGATTGGTAAGATCCTTCCTATAGCAATGGTGTTAACCCCAAGGTGCTCATTCGACGACGGGCACCGGCGGGCTTGGTTGGGAGGCGGACGATTGCCGCCGGACCTCGGGGGGAGGGCTCGCGCCGTTGATGGCCGCAGGATCTCCCGGATCCCGGCGGCCTTCCTTCGCCACGCGAGACGAGGACAGCGATGCCTGGCACCTCCAGGTCGAAACCCTTTCTGGCCGAGCAAGGCCGAAGCACTCCGGCTCAGCGCCACGGAGTCCGGACGCCTGTCCCTCATGCAAGGTGGGCCTGCCGGACATGACCTCGCAAACCATCGATGTCCTGCTGATCGAAGACAACCCGGCGGATGCCCGCCTGCTCGAGAGTGCCCTGGAAGGCAGCCAGTTCCGCACCCACAAGGCCCGGGACCTGGAGAGCGCGCTGGGTCATCTTTTCGGCTCTTCGATCGACGTGGTGCTGTCGGATCTCTCCCTGCCCGACGCCTCCGGGCTGGAGTGTATTCATCTGCTGACCGCGGCGGCACCGACTGTCCCGATCGTCGTAGTCACCGGGTCGAAGGACGAGGAAACCGGCCTGTCGGCCCTGCGCGCCGGCGCTCAGGACTACATTATCAAGGACCATGCAAAGGGCGCGCTGCTGCCCCGCGCGCTGCGCTACGCGATCGAGCGCAAGCAAGCCGAACAGCGGATGGTCGAGCTGGCCCAGCAGGACGCCCTCACCGGCCTTGCCAACCGGGTGCAGTTTCGCGCCTTCCTCGACAAGGCGGTCGCCAGGGCCGAGCGGCAGGATCGCTCGGTGGCGCTTATGTTCGTCGACCTCGATCGCTTCAAGATGGTCAATGACACGCACGGCCAGGAGATCGGCGATCAGGTTCTGAAGACCGTGGCCCAGCGCATGTCGGAGTGCTTGAGGGAGAGTGACCTGGCGGCACGGATCGGGGCCGACGAATTCGCCATCATCATGGAATCCGTCGACCAACCGCAGAACGTGAGCAACGCCGCCCAGCGGGTCCTGGACGCCGTGTCCCGCCCCTTCGACCTCGGCGCCAAGCAGATCCACGTCACGACCAGCATCGGCATCGCGATCTATCCGTCGGACGCGGCGAACTCGGAAAGCCTGATGTCGAGCGCCCATACCGCGATGGCTCAGGCCAAGGAGCGGGGCAAGAACACCTATCAGTTCTACACCCGCGAAATGCACCTGCGCGCGCTGAAGCAGCTCGAGCTCGAGCGGACCCTGCGAGGCGCTCTGGAGCGGCACGAGTTCGTGCTTCACTACCAGCCCCAGGTCGATATGCGCCAGGGCCGGATCATCGGCTTCGAAGCGCTGCTGCGCTGGCAACACCCGGAGCGCGGCCTCGTGTCGCCGGGCGAGTTCATGGATTTCTGCGAGGAGTCGGGCCTCATCGTCCCGCTCGGCAAATGGGTGCTCCGCACCGCCTGCGAGCAGCAGCGTCGCTGGCAGGCGCTCGGGCTACCGCCCGTGCACATCGCATTCAACGTTTCCGCGCGCCAGCTTCAGGACGGCGACCTGGTCCGCGTCTTCAAGGATATCGTCAAGGACACCGGGGCCGATCCCAAGATGCTCGAGGTCGAGCTGACCGAGAGCGCCATGTTGAAGGACCCGGAGTCGGTCGGGCGGCTGTTGCAGGGCTTTGCCGACATGGGCATGGGCATCGCGCTCGACGACTTCGGCACCGGCTATTCGTCACTGACTCACCTGCGCCGCTTTCCGGTGACGACCATCAAGATCGACCGCGCCTTCGTCACCAACCTCTGCGGATCCCAGGACGATGCCGCCATCGTCAGCGCCATCGTGGGCATGGGTCGCAGTCTGCGCTTGCACACCCTTGCCGAGGGCATTGAGACCTCGGAACAGCTCGCCTTCCTGCGCCAGCTCAACTGCGACTTCATGCAAGGCTACTACTTCAGCAAGCCGCTGCCGGTCGAGGCGATCACCAGCGAGCTCTTCGAGCGCAATCTCTACGACCTGGAGCCCGCGCCTCAGGCTTCGGCCGCCGGCGCCGACTGATCCCGGAAACAAGTCGGGGCCCGCGAAGGGCCCCGAATCGATTCAGCGACTGGAAAAGCGGGTCAGACCGCGGCCAGGGCGGGCTCCCGCCGGTTGACCAGATCATCGTAGGCCATCAAGAGCTCGCGGGTGACCTCTCCGACCTGGAAGCGATAGGGTCCGATCTCGCGGACCGGGGTCACTTCGACCGCCGTGCCGGTCAGGAAGAACTCCTGCGTGCGGCCCAGCTCCTCCGGCATGATCGTCCGCTCGACCACCTTGTAGCCTCGCGCCTGCGCCAGCTCGATCACCGTGCGCCGGGTGATCCCGTCCAGGAAGCAATCCGGCGTGGGCGTATGCAGCACGCCGTCCTGGACCAGGAAGACGTTGGCGCCGGTGGCCTCGGCAATCTGTCCGCGATAGTCCAGCATCAGGGCATCGTCGTAGCCCCGCGCCTCGGCATCGTGCTTGGACAGGGTGCAAATCATGTAGAGCCCGGCAGCCTTGGCATGCACCGGCGCGGTATCCGGGGCCGGCCGCCGGTAGAGACCGAAATCCATGCGGATGCCCTCGAGACGCGCCTCCGGGGTGAAGTAAGCCGGCCACTCCCAGGCGGCCACCGCGACGTGGATGCGGGTCTTCTGCGCCGAGACGCCCATCATCTCGCTGCCACGCCAGGCGATCGGTCGAACGTAGCCGTCATGGATCCGGTTCGCCGCGATGACTTGCATGGTCGCCGCATTGATCTCGGCGACGCTGTAGGGCAGCTTCATATCCATGATCTCGGCGGAATTGCGCAGGCGCTCGTGATGCTCGGTCATCTTGAAGACCTCGCCGCCGTAGACGCGCTCGCCCTCGAAAACGCTGCTGCCGTAGTGCAGGGCGTGGGTCAGGAGATGTTGCTCGCAGTCACGCCACGGCACCAGTTCGCCGTCGAGCCAGATCACCCCGTCACGATCATCGAAAGGTTGCATGGACATTGCTCTTCAGCCTCGCTACCACTGGCCCGGCACGGGGATTCGGCGGCGTCCTTCGCCCGGCTCCGTCATAATCTGTGCCTGCGACCGAGGTTATGGTTACTTTCTGTCAAAGTCTCGATTGAAAACGTAACATTCTTATCCCACATATGTCAACATGGCTGACATAAAAACAGGATTCAACCCCCTTTTTCTCCGCGAGGAGGAACTGCGCCAGGCGATGGAGCTGCTGTTCTTCGCCTACCGTGACTTTACCGGGGAACCGGACCAGATCCTGGTCGAGTACGGCTTCGGCCGGGCCCACCACCGGGTGATCTACTTCGTCGGCCGGCATCCCGGGATCACGGTAAGCGAGCTTCTGGCGATCCTGCGCATCACCAAGCAATCCCTGTCGCGGGTCCTCGGCCAGCTGGTGCGCGAGGGCTTCGTGGTTCAGCGTCCGGGGGTCCGCGACCGCCGGCAGCGCCTGCTCGAGTTGACGGAAAAGGGCTGGGAGTTGGAGCGACGACTGAGCGAGCGGCAGCGCAGCCGGATCGCCCGGGCCTATCGCGAGGCCGGCGTCGAGGCGGTCGAGGGCTTTCGCCAGGTCCTCCTGGGCATGATCGATTCGCCGGACCGCAAGCGCTTCGAAAGACAGCGCGACAAGCCGGCCGCCACGGCAGGCGGCCAGATGAAGGTCGGCTCGGACTGAGATGGATCCCCGCGTCAAGGAACCGCGCCGCCAAGCAGCCAGACTCTAGGCGACCTCGCGAGGCAACCTTATAATCGCGCCATGCAGGACGAAGCTCCCCACATTCTGGTCGTCGACGACGACGACCGCCTGCGCAGCCTGCTACGACGCTACCTGACCGAGCAAGGCTTCCGCGTGACCACCGCGGGCGACGTCGCCCAGGCGCGGAACAAGCTGCGTTCGCTCGCCTTCGACCTCCTGGTCCTCGACATCATGATGCCGGGGGAAAGCGGCTTGGACCTGACCCGGTGCCTGCGCCGCAACAGCGAGGTCCCCATCCTGCTGCTGACCGCTATGGGTGAAACCGTCGACCGGATCGACGGCCTGGAATGCGGGGCCGACGACTACCTCACCAAACCCTTCGAGCCGCGCGAATTGGTGCTGCGGATCAAGGCGGTCCTGCGGCGCGTGCCGCAGGAAGGCGAGGTGGTCCACAAAGAGGTCCATTTCGGCGTCTACAGCTTCGACCTGGAGCGCGAGGAACTGCGCCGGGGCGAAGCCTTCGTCCGCCTGACCGCGGCCGAGACCGGCCTGCTCAAGGCCCTCGCCCGGCGGCCGGGGGTTCCGGTCAGCCGGGAGGACCTGACCGGCGGCGAGGCCGGGCCCAGCAACACCCGCGCCGTGGACGTGCAGGTCACCCGTTTGCGTCGTAAGATCGAATCCAACCCCCGCTTCCCTCGCTACCTGCAGACGGTGCGCGGCACCGGCTACGTCCTGGTTCCAGACTGAGATGGCCCTTTCCGGCACCGCAGCGCCCCGCCGCTTTTGGCTGAAGCGCATTTTCCTGCCTCGCTCCCTGCTGGGCCGGGTCTTGCTGATCATGGTGACGCCGGTGATCCTGATGCAGGGCATCACGGTTTGGGTCTTCTACGACCGCCACTGGGACACCATCACCCGGCGCCTCGCCCTGGGCATCGCCGGCGACATCGTGACCGCGGTCGAGCTGCTGCAGCGCAGCGACTCCCAGGATCAGGTCGAGGAGGTGTTTCGCCTGGCCAAATGGTCGATGAAGCTGGATCTGGCCTTGCTCGGTGACGAGCCGCTGCCAGTCCCGCCGGAGCCCTGGTTCATCTCGCTGCTGGACCGCAAGCTCACCTGGGCGCTGGAGGACCGCCTCTCCTATCCCTTCGCGGTCGACAGCGACGCCGGCCCCGACCTGGTCGAGATTCACGTCAAGCTGGCCGACAACCTGCTGCGGGTCCAGGTCGACCGCGGCCGTCTGTTCAGCTCGACCACCTATCTCTTCATCGTCTGGATGATCGGCACCTCGGTGCTGCTGTTCGGCGTTGCTATCGTATTCATGCGCGGCGAGGTCCATCCGATCCGGCGCCTCGCTCTGGCGGCCGACAGCTTCGGCAAGGGCCGCGACGTCCCGAACTTCCGGCCCGAGGGCGCGAAGGAAGTGCGCCTTGCCGCCGCAGCCTTCCTGCAGATGCGCGCCCGGATCAAGCGCCAGATGCGCCAGCGGACCGAGATGCTGGCCGGGGTCAGTCACGACCTGCGAACCCCGATCACGCGCATGAAGCTCGAGCTGGAGATGCTGGGCGACAGCCCCGAGGCCGAGAACCTGACCTCAGACCTTGTCGAGATGGAGCGCATGGTCGAAGGCTATCTCGCCTTCGCCCGCGGCGAGGGCACCGAAGACGTGCAGGAGACCGATCTTTCCGAGCTGCTGCGCGACGTCGTCTCGCAGGCCCAGCGCGCCGGCAGCCCGATCGAGACCGAAATTGCCGACGGCCTGGTCATGCCGCTGCGCCCGGAAGCCATGCGTCGCTGCCTCAGCAACCTGATCAACAACGCCCAGCGCTACGCCGAGAAGGTGCGGGTCGCCGCCACGCCCGGTTTCCAGGCCGTCGAGATCACGATCGACGACGACGGCCCGGGGATCCCCGAGGCGGAGCGCGAGGAGGTCTTCAGACCCTTCTATCGTCGCGAGACCTCCCGAAATCCGACGACCGGCGGCGTCGGCCTGGGCCTGACCATCGCGCGCGACGTCGCGCGCAGCCATGGCGGCGAACTGAGCCTGGGCGAAAGCGACCTCGGTGGCCTGCGCGCCTACGTCCGCCTGCCGGTCTAGCGGTCCGGGGCCACAAGTTCCTTCAAGACCGCCGGCGGCCGAACCGCGGCTCTAGCAGATCTAGCCCCCGGCCTGATTCGAGCCCATGTCGCCCGAGCAAGTTGTTGCCTTCCTGGTCTTCGCCTTCGTCGCCGCGGTCACGCCGGGGCCCAGCAACGTGCTGCTGACCGCGACCGGCTCAAACGTCGGCCTCTTGCGCGGCTTGCCCTGCCTCTTCGGCGTCGCCCTGGGCATGGGCCTGATGATGTCGGTCGTCGCCCTCGGCCTTGGCGGGCTGGTCCTCGGCACGCCGCAGGTCCTGCAGGCGCTCAACTGGGTCGGGGCCGCCTTCCTGCTCTGGCTGTCCTGGAGAATCGCGACCGCCAAGGGCGGCGGCCCCACGAGCGAGGAGAAGCCCGTCGGCTTTCTCGGCGCCGCCGGCTTCCAGTGGGTCAACCCGAAGTCCTGGCTGGTCAGCGCCAGCGCGGCCGGCACCTACCTGCAGGCGGAGGCGGGCAGCGCCCTGCTGCAGGCTCTGTCCTTCGGTACGCTCTTCGTCCTCGCCGCCTTGCCCAGCTGCCTCGCTTGGCTCGCCTTCGGAGTCGTCATGCAGCGCTTGCTGCGCTCGGAACGTGCGGCCCGGATCTTCAACCTCGCGATGGGCGCGCTTCTGGCCGGATCGGTGGTGATGATCCTCCGCTAACCGAACCCCTGCCCCAACCTCCGCAAGCGGCGCGCCGACCGATTTCTTCTCTGGCCGCCGGCCGCACCGAGCCCCTAGTCTGGTCGATGAAAACCAGGACGCAGGAGGACGGGGCCTTGCCTGACCAGGATGTCTATGAAGTCTTCGCGCTCAAGTATGCCCAGCGCAGCGACCGCACGCGCAACGAATCCTTCGTATTCGCGGACGCGCACGACAGCCCACACCCGATCGACTACTACATCTGGGTCGCGCGCAGCGAAGACCGCCTGCTGGTGATCGACACCGGCTTCGATCCCGAGGAAGCGGCCAGACGCGACCGCCAGCTGACCCAGCGGCCGCGCGACATGCTGGCCATGCTGGACATCGACGCCGGCGCGGTCAGCGACGTGATCATCACCCACATGCACTACGACCATGCCGGCTCGCTCCAGGACTTCCCGGCTGCCCGCTTCCACCTGCAGGCGGCGGAAATGGCCTACGTCACCGGGCCCTGCATGTGCCATGACGACCTGAGCCACCCCTTCACCGTCGACCACGTCCTGGAGATGGTCCGCAACCTCTATTCGGGACGGGTGGCCTTCGCCGAAGGCGACGCCGAGATCGCCCCCAACCTGAGCGTCCACAAGCTCGGCGGGCACACTGGCGGCCTGCAATGCGTTCGGGTCCTGACCCGCCGCGGCTGGGTGGTCTTGGCTTCCGACGGCTCGCATTTCTACGAGAACTTCGAGCGGCGCAAGCTCTTCCCCATCGTGCTCGACGCCGAGGCCATGATCCGGGGCTTCGAGCGTCTGGAGGCGCTCGCCGAGAGCCGCGACCACGTCGTCCCGGGCCACGATCCTCTGGTCGCCCAGCGCTACCCGGCCCTCGACAGCCGATTCGAGGATCGGATTCATCGGCTCGACGTCGGGCCGGCCGATCGATGACGGATCGCCAGCGGATCGGCTTCGTCGGCCTCGGAAACATGGGCGCGCCCATGGCGCGCCGCCTCGCGCAGGGTGGCTTCGCCGTCCTGGCCTACGACATCCGGGCAGAGATCGCGGCGGCCCTGTCCGGCGAGGAGGCCGGGATCGAGGCGGCGGCCGCGCTCGGCGCCCTCGGCGAGGCCTGCGAGGTCGTGATCACCATGCTTCCCGACGCGGCGGCGGTGCGCGAGGTCGTGCTGGGCGCGCCGGGTCGAGAGGGTCTCGCCGGCAGCCTGGCGCGCGGCAGCGTGGTCATCGACATGAGCTCCTCCGCGCCCGCCGCGACCCTCGTGCTGGGCGAAGACCTCCAGGCCCGAGGGATCTACCTGGTCGATGCGCCGGTGTCCGGCGGCGTGCCCCGCGCACGGGATGGCAGCCTGACGATCATGGCCGGCGGTCCGGCGGAACGCATCGAAAGTCTGGCGCCGGTCTTCGCCTGCCTGGGACAGGTGCAGCGGACCGGTGCCCTGGGCTCGGGCCATGCCATGAAGGCGCTCAACAACTACGTCTCGGCAGCCGGTCTGCTCGCCGTCTGCGAAGCTCTGATCATCGCCCGGCGCTTCGGGCTGGATCCAAAGGTTGCCAACGACGTTCTGAAATCCTCGACCGGTCGGAACAACACCACCGACCGCAAGGTCGAGCCCTTCATGCTGAACCGGTCCTTCGACTCCGGCTTCGCCTTGGCCCTGCTGCGCAAGGACGTCGGA
>JASJAL010000357.1 GCA_030067055.1 Kiloniellales bacterium
ATGTACATGCCCTTGATCTCGTCGGCGTGGATCGCGTTGACGATCTCGACCACGGTGAGGCCGCGCTTGGGGTCCAGTTCCTCGCCCCAGAAGTCCTCCATGGCGCCGCGGATCTTGTCGTCCTCGACCGAGCGGTAATCGGGGAAGACCATGGGAATCAGGCCGGCGTCGGAGGCGCCCTGCACGTTGTTCTGGCCACGCAGGGGATGGAGGCCGGTACCAGGCCGGCCGACCTGTCCAGTGATCAGCGCCAGGCTAATGAGGCAGCGGGTGTTGTCGGTTCCGTGGACGTGCTGCGAGATGCCCATTCCCCAGAAGATGATGGACGCGCGGGCCGTTGCGTAGGTGCGGGCGACCTCGCGGATGGTCGCGGCCGGGATCCCGCAGATCGCTTCCATCTCCTCCGGCGGGAAGGCCTTGATCCGCGCCTTGAGCTCCTCGAAGCCCTCGGTGTGGGCCTGGACGTACTGCAGGTCGTAAAGTTCCTCCTCGACGATCGTGTGGAGCATGGCGTTGAGCAGCGCAACGTCGCTGCCCGGCTTGAACTGCAGCATGTGGGTGGCATGACGGGCCAGGCCGTGGCCCTGCGGATCGATGACGATGAGCTTCGCGCCGGCCTTGGCGGCCTGCTTCAGGTAGGTCGCGGCCACCGGATGGTTCTGCGCCGGACGGGCGCCGATGACGATGATGACCTCGGCGTCGGCGGCGTCGGTGAAGGCGCAGGTCACGGCGCCCGACCCGATGCCCTCCATCAGCGCAGCGACCGAGGAGGCGTGGCAGAGCCGGGTGCAGTGATCGACGTTGTTGGTGCCGAAGCCGGTGCGGACCAGCTTCTGGAACATGTAGGCCTCTTCGTTGGAGCCCTTGGCCGAACCGAAGCCGGCGAGCCCGGAAGGACCGTCGCGGTCGCGGATCTTCTTGAGGCCGGCGGCCGCGGCGTCCAGCGCCTCTTCCCAGGTCGCCTCGCGGAAGTGGGTCCAGGGATTGGCCGGATCGATCTCGATCATGGCTTCCTTAGGGGCGTCCTCGCGGCGGATCAGGGGTCTGGTCAGGCGATGCGGGTGCTGGATGTAGTCGAAGCCGAAGCGGCCCTTGACACAGAGCCGGTTCTCGTTGGCCGGGCCTTCCCGGCCGTCGACGTAGAGCACCTTGTCGTCCTTGACGTGGACGGTGGTCTGGCAGCCGACGCCGCAATAGGGGCAAAGAGTGCCGACATCGCGGTCCTCGAACTCGGTGCGCACACCGTCCTGGTCCAGCAGATTGGCTTCCATCAGGGCACCGGTCGGGCAGGCCTGGACGCATTCGCCGCAGGCCACGCAGGTGCTGTCGCCCATGGGCTGGTCGAAGTCGAAGACCACCTTGGCGCCATGGCCCCGGTAGGCCATGCCGATGACGTCGTTGACCTGGACCTCGCGGCAGGCGCGGACGCAGAGGTTGCAGTGGATGCAGGCATCCAGGTTGACCGCGATGGCGCTGTGGCTGTTGTCCGGGGCGACCGTGGTTCGCTCCGGGAAACGGCTGGTCGAGACGCCGAGACGGTCGGCCCAGTTCCAGAAGCGGGACTGCGGGTCGTGGGCCTTGGCGCGCTCCGGCTGATCCGCCATCAGCAGCTCGAAGACCATCTCGCGGGATTTCTTGGCGCGCTCGGAGGCGGTCTTGACCACCATGCCCTCGCTCGGCTTGCGGATGCAGGAGGCGGCCAGGACCCGCTCGCCCTCGATCTCGACCATGCAGGCGCGGCAGTTGCCATCGGCGCGGTAGCCGGGCTCGGGCAGGTGGCAGAGGTGCGGGATCTCGACACCCTCGCGCTCGGCGACCTGCCAGATGGTCTCTCCGGGCGCCGCGGTGACGTCCTTACCGTTCAGGGAAAAGATGATCGCGTCGCTCATTTGAGCGCCTCCGGGAAGTACTTCAGCACGCAAAGCAGGGGATTGGGCGCGGCCTGGCCGAGGCCGCAGATCGAGGCGTCCATCATGGTCTGCGACAGCTCTTCCAGCAGCGGGGCATCCCAGGTCTCCCGGCTCATCATCTGGACCGCTTTCTCCGTGCCGTTGCGGCAGGGTGTGCACTGGCCGCAGGATTCGTCCTCGAAGAAGCGCATGAGGTTCAGCGCCACCTTCTTGATATCGTCCTTGTCGGACAGCACGACAACCGCGGCCGAGCCGATGAAGCAGCCGTGCTCCTGAAGCGTGCCGAAGTCGATCGGCAGGTCGTCCAGGCGCGCCGGAAGGATGCCGCCCGAGGCGCCGCCGGGCAGGTAGCCGGCGAAGCTGTGGCCCTCGGCCATGCCGCCCGAATACTCATCGATCAGCTCGCGGATCGTGACACCTGCGGGGGCGACTTTGACCCCCGGCTTTTTGACCCGGCCGGAGACCGAAAAGGAATGGAAGCCCTTGCGGCCGCGCCGGCCCTGGTCGGCGTACCAAGCCGGACCCTTCTCGATGATGTCGCGGAGCCAGAACACGGTCTCGACGTTGTGGGTCAGGGTCGGCAGGCCGAAGAGGCCGGCCTCGGAAGGGTAGGGCGGCTTGTGCCGGGGCAGACCGCGCTTGCCCTCGATCGACTCGATCATCGCCGACTCCTCGCCGCAGATGTAGGCGCCGGCGCCGCGACGCAGCTCGACCCGGCAGCCGCCGGTCAGGCCCTCGGCCTCGATCCGGGCGATCTCTTTCAGGAGGATTGCCCGCACCGCCGGATACTCGTCGCGCAGGTAGATGTAGCAGGTCTCGACCTCGGTGGCCCAGGCGGCGATCAGCATGCCTTCGAGGAAGCGGTGCGGATCGCTCTCCAGGTAGAAGCGGTCCTTGAAGGTGCCGGGCTCGCCCTCGTCGGCGTTGATCGCAAAGAGCCGGGGCTTGGTCTGCTGGCGCAGGATCTTCCACTTGAGCCCTGCGGGAAAGCCGGCGCCGCCCTTGCCTTTGAGCTGCGAGTCTTCGAGCTTGGCGACCAGGTCGTCCGCCTCGTGCCGGCCCTCGTAGCAGGCGCGCAGGGTCTGGTAGCCGCCGTCTGCGACATAGGCCTCATAGCCCGTGTAGTTGGGAAGGACCGGGTGATGGTCGCCGCTTTCGGCCGTCTGGGCGAGCTTGTCCAGGGTGGCGTGGTCGACGTGGCGGTGCCCGACCTCGGCCACCGGGGCGCAGTCGCAGCGGCCCATGCAGGGCGCCCGGACGACCCGGACGCCGGAGCCGAGCCGGTCCGGCAGCTTGGCCAGGAGGGCCTGGGCGCCCATCATCTCGCAGGTCAGGCTGTCGCAGACCCGAATCGTCAGCGGGGCCGGCGGTGCCTCGCCGTCGAGGACGATGTCGAAGTGGGCGTAGAAGGAAGCGACCTCGAAGACCTCGGCCATGGGCAGCTTCATCGCCTCGGCCAGGGCCTGGAGATGGCCGGCCGAGAGGTGCCCCCGGGAATCCTGGATCCGGTGAAGATACTCGATCAGCAGATCGCGCTCGTAAGGCCCCTCTCCGAGCAGGCCGCGGAGGTCCTCCTGGGATCCGGCGTCGATCTGGCGCCCCTTGGGATAGGCCGGGGCCTGTCGCCGGCCGGCACCCGGATGGATCTTACGCGCCGCGGCTCCGTTGCTTCCGCTGTTACTGGCCATCAAAGCCCCTTCTTCTTCGCCGTTGGGTCTGCGGGCCCGAGGCCCAGTGCTCGGCGGCCGGTTCTGGGCCCAGGTGCCGTGCTAAGGTCTTGCCCGTATTGCCCCCGATACGCCAGTAATGACAATATGCGTTCGAAACGCCCGGAATCCTCAGGCAGCATCGTCGCCGACCACATCCAGGGTCACCCTCTCCCCATTGATCAAGAGCTTACCAGCGTGCTCGAAATTCACGGTGATCCGGTTCCCGACGACCGATTGGATCTGTCCGAGTCCCCAATCCGGCCTGGCCGGATGACGCACCAGCATGCCGGGTTCAAGCTCCTGACCCATGTTCCGACTTGTGACCTCGCGTTCGTGGTATACCAGCTTATAGCTCACTCAGCGCTGGTGGTATACCAGTATATATTGAAGCCAACTCAGCGTGAAGATCTTGAAAGCGGCCAATTCTTGCCGCTCAGCGCTGTTCCGGCGCAGGGTTGGCGGCGGCACTTTCCAGCAAAGGCTTAGACATGAACGACATCCGATTGACTGAACTGCTGTGCTCCAAGCTGTGCCATGACCTTGTCGGCCCGGTCGGGGCCATCGGCAACGGCATGGAGCTGCTCGCCGAGGAGGATCTGGGCATGTCTGGCGAGGCTCTGGAGCTGACCGCGCATTCCTCCCGCCGGGCTTCGGCGCTTCTTCAGTTCTATCGCATAGCCTATGGCTTGGGTCAGACCGAGCGTCGCCAGGACCCCAATTTCCTGGCCGAGCTGGCCGAAGGGCTGCTGGAAGGCGGTCGGATCTCCCTCGACTGGCCGGCCGAAGCGAAGGCGGTGGTCTGGCCCGAGGGCAGCGGCAAGCTGATCCTGAACATGATCTCCCTGGCCCAGGAGGCGCTGCCAACCGGTGGCACGATCCGGGTCGGCATCACGGAGAATGGCGCGGGAGCCGAGATCACCGCCACAGCCGAGGGCAAGGGTGCCGGCTTTGGCGACGCCACCCTGGAAGCGCTGGCCGAGGGGGTCTCCCTGCAGCAGCTGACGCCGCGGAATGTCCACGGTTTCTTCACCATGCTTCTGAGCCAGCGTATCGGACGCCGGATCGAGATTTCCACGGCCGACGGCGAGCGGCTCAGGCTTTCCGCCCAGATTCCCAACTGACCGCCGGCCCAGCCACCTTCGGTGCAGGGGCGGATACCGGAGGTCCGCCCGGCGTGACCTCTGCTACGGCGAAGGAACAACGGGTCGTATCTAAGGGAATCTTAAGGCAGAGGCTGTAAATCGGATTCAGATTTTTGGCAAATTCGCGAGGGTTCCCGGTTGGGGACCAGCTTCAGCCTGCCCGAGGATTCCGATGACCAGGAAATCGCTTACCGCCGCGGCCAGCCTTTCGGCTATTGCTCTCGCTACAGTGATCTTGACGGCCTCTGATGTCGCCGCCGATGGCAAGGTCGCCACCTCGGGGGCTGAGGTTCCGGCCGAGTTCGAGCTTGCGCAGGCGCTGCTTGCGATCGAACAGATCAACGAAATCTATCGGGTGCCGGAGCCGACACCGGTCTATCAGCGGCCGGACATCGGCTCTGACACCATCGATCAGCTGCCGGGGGACAGCTCGGTCCGTGTGACTGGCCGCGTGACCGGCACAGATTGGCTGAGGATCTGGAGCAACAATCGCATGGTCGGCTACGTCGAGGGCGCCCGCATCCAGCGTCCCGGCAATTTGCCGGGCTCAATCGCCGGCGGCGTGGCGCCTTCTGCCACGCAGCCTGCCACTCAGCCGGCTCCCCAGCGCGCCCTGCCGGGCCGCCAGACCGCGGCGCTGACCCCCGGTCCCACAGAGGGCACCTTTCGAGACTGTACGCTCTGCCCCGAGATGGTGGCGTTGCCGCCAGGCGGCTTCCTCATGGGCAGCGACCTGGGCGATGCCACGGCGCAGCCGGCCCGGCCGGTCGAGATTGGCTACAGTTTCGCCCTCGGCCGCTTCGAGGTGACCATGGCGGAATGGGCGGCCTGTGTCGCGGACGGCGGTTGCAGCAATGCGCTAGAGCCGGTTGCAAATCCGGCCGAGACCCCGGTCCGCAATGTAACCTGGAACGACGGGCTGGAGTTCGTGGCCTGGCTTCGGAAGGTGACCCAGCGTCCCTACCGCCTGCCGAGCGAAGCCGAATGGGAATACGCCGCGCGGGCGGGAACCACGACCAACTTCTGGTGGGGTAACACCGCCGGCGCCGGCGAGGCCGACTGCAAGACCTGCGGAGGCGCATGGGATCGCAAGCAGCCGAGCTTGGTGGGGCGCTTCCCGGCCAATCCCTTCGGCCTGCACGACATGAACGGCGGGGTCGCCGAGTGGACGGCGGATTGCTGGTTCGACAGCTATAAGGGCGCCAAGGCCGACGGCCAGCCGCGAGACAAGAAGGATTGCCAGAAGAGAGTCTTGCGCGGCGGGTCCTGGAAGCAGGAAGCCAGCTACCTCAGCTCCCATGCCAGGCACTTCTACGACGCACTGGTGCCTTACAGTTCCAATGGATTGCGGGTCGCGCTGACCCTGCAGAAGTAGCCGCCGGGCGGTCGGGGCGATGGCCGGATCCGTCTGACCGGCGCATCGCCCGGGGACCGCCCGAGAGCGGCCTCAAGCCTACTTTACGTAGATCGTGACCCGCCGGGAGACCAGCGGTGGATTGTGGGGGACGTGGTCGTGGTCGCCCATGACCAGCTGCAGGGTATGGCGCCCTGGCGGCAGGTCGAGCATCAC
>JASJAL010000358.1 GCA_030067055.1 Kiloniellales bacterium
CCGCTGGGCAACCTGGCCCTGGCCATGGCCCG
This sequence comes from Kiloniellales bacterium, assembly GCA_030067055.1. The sequence goes on from JASJAL010000358.1 coordinate 33, forward strand.
CTTCGCCCAGCCCGACGACCAGCCCGAGCCGCGCCAGGCCGCCTGCCTGCGCCTGCAGCAGGCCCTGGCCGCGGAGCCCTTCATGATCGCCGGCAGCGGCCGCTTCTGCACCCGGGTGATCGAGGCCACCAAGGGCCGAGCCCTGGTCAAGACCGGGGCCGAAGGCGTCTACTGCGGAGCTCTGCCCGAGCTCGGCCTGGGGTTCGCGCTCAAGGTCGACGATGGCGCCGGCCGGGCCGCCGAGGTCGTCTGCGGACGGGTGCTGCGCCGCCTGGGCGTGATCGGCGAGGCCGAGACCGCCGCCCTGGCGGCCGTGTTCCAGCCGACCCTCTTCAACCGGGCCGGCCGGGCGGTGGGAGAGCTCCGGACCGCTGCCGACTGCCCCTTCTGAGCCGAGTCCCTTTTGAGCGAGAGACCACCATGCGCGCCGTCGTCTGCCGCGAGCTGAGCGGCCCCCAGAGCCTGAGCGTCGAGGAGCTCCCGGACCCGCAGCCGGGACCCGGCGAGGTCGCGATCGCGGTCGCCGCCGCCGGGGTCAACTTCGCCGACACCCTGATGGTGACCGGCAAGTACCAGGAGAAGCCCGAACTGCCCTTCACGCCCGGCCTGGAGCTGGCCGGGACCGTGACCGCGCTGGGCCCGGGCGTGACCGGGGTCGCGACGGGCGACCGGGTGATCGGTCTGGTCGACCGCGGCGCCTTCGCCGAGGTCGCGCTGGTCCGCGCCGATGAGGTCTACCCGATTCCGGACTCCATGGACTTCGACATCGCCGCCGGCTTCCCGATCACCTACGGCACGGCCCACGGCGCCCTGGTCTGGCGCGCCGACCTCAAGCAAGGCGAAACCCTGCTGGTCCATGGCGCGGCCGGCGGCGTCGGCCTGGCCGCGGTCGAGGTCGGCAAGGCCCTGGGCGCCGAGGTCATCGCCACCGCCGGTGGTGCGGAGAAGCTGGAGATCGCCAGGGCCCACGGCGCCGACCAACTGATCGACTACCGCAGCGAGGACATCCGCGAGCGGGTCAAGGCCCTGACCGGCGGCCGCGGCGCCGATGTGGTCTTCGATCCGGTCGGCGGCGAGGTCTTCATGGCCTCGCTGCGCGCCGTGGCCTGGGGCGGCCGCCTGCTGGTGATCGGCTTCGCCGCCGGCAAGGTGCCCGAGATCCCGGCCAACCTGCTGCTGGTCAAGAACCTCGCGGTCCTCGGCCTCTACTGGGGCGCCTACCGCCAGAAGGGGCCGGATCTGCTGCGCGCCCAGTTCGAGACCCTGACCCGCTGGCACGCGGAAGGTCGCCTCGAGCCGCTGGTCTCGCACCGCCTCGACCTGGCGGAGGCCGCCGAGGCCCTCGACCTGCTGCTGACCCGCAAGGCGACCGGCAAGGTGGTGCTGACCACTGGCCGGGGCTGACCGCCGTGGACCCGGTCGCCGCGCAGTACGAGGCCTATCCCTACCCGGCCCGCGACCCGGCGGCGGAGAAGACCCGGCTGATCGTCGGCTCGCCTTCCAACCTGCCGGAGCTGAACCACTACCTCTTCGCCGGCCGTCGCGATTTCAGCCGGCCCTTCCGCGCCTTGGTCGCCGGCGGCGGCACCGGCGACGCGGCGATCATGCTGGCCCAGCAGCTGGCCGACGCTTCCGGGCCTGGGGGCGATGCCGGCGAGGTGGTCTACCTCGATCTCTCGGCGGCTTCGCGCAAGACGGCCGAGGCCCGGGCCGAGGTCCGCGGGCTTGTGAACATCTCCTTCCACTCAGGCTCGCTGCTCGACCTGCCCGAGCTGGGCCTCGGGATCTTCGACTACATCGACTGCTGCGGCGTCCTGCACCACCTGGAAGACCCGCCGGCCGGGCTCGCCGCACTGGCGGCGGTGTTGGCCGAGGACGGCGGCATCGGCCTGATGGTCTATGCGCCCTACGGCCGCAACGGGGTCTATCCCCTGCAAGACATGCTGCGCGAGCTCGCCGGCGACCTGCCGCTGGCCGAGCGGGTCGCCCTCGCCAAGCGGCTGATCGCCGGCCTGCCCGAGACCAATGCCTTCCGCCGCAACCCCTTCCTCGGCGACCACCGCCGGGGCGACGCCGAGCTGGTCGACCTGCTGCTGCACGCCCGTGACCGGGCCTACACGGTGACCGAGCTTGCCGGGCTGGTGACGGGCGCGGGCCTGGCGCCGATCGCCCTGGTCGAGCCGGCCCGCTACCGCCCGGAGAGCTACCTCGCGGTGCCGGCGGTCCTAAAGCGCCTGGCCGAGCAGGACTGGCTCGTGCAGGCCGCCTTCGCCGAGCGCCTCGCCGGCAACGTCAAGAAGCACGTGCTCTATGTTGCCAAATCCGGAACGCCGGAGACCCGCATCGCCCTGCCCGAGGATCCCGAGGCGGTGCCCCTGCTCTTCGACCTGGAAGGTCAGGCCCTGGCCAAGGCGGTGCAGGGCGACCTGATCCTCAAGGCCGAGTTCGACGGCCTGGCCCTGCGCTTCGCCCTGCCGCGCCTGGCCCCGGCGATCCTGCAGCGGATCGACGGCTTGCGAACGCTTGGGGCGATCTTCGACGAGCTGCAGGGCCTGGACGCCAGCCTCGATTGGCCCGCCTTCCGCGAACAGTTCCGCGAGCTCTTCGCCGCCCTCAACGGCATCAATCGGATGTTCCTGCGTCTGCCGCCGGGCTGAGCGCGGCCGCGACCCCTCTCACTGGCGCAGGTAGTAGATCAGGTCGAGCGAGGGCGGTTCGACCCCGGCTTCCTTGAGCAGGGCGTGGGCCTGGCCGCGGTGGTGGGTCTGGTGGTTGAAGAAATGCCCCAGGGCCTGCCACAGCGGCATCGACAGGTCCTTAGGCTTGACCAGGGTCCGGAACTGCAGGTCGCCGGCGATGGCCTCGGCAGTGAGGCCCGCGGTGTAGCGCTCGATCCGCGCGTCCTCGGCCTCGCGCTCGGCGCGCAATTCGGCCAGGTCGTCGAAGAGGATCTGGTCCAGGCTGGTGACGCCCGCGTCGACCGCCTCGAAGCGCGCCATCCAGACCCGGTCGCCGACCAGGATGTGGTTCAGGGTGCCGTGCAGCGAGCTGAAGTAGGCCGCCGGCCGCGGCGTCCGGTAGGCGCCGTCGGGCAACTCGGCCGCCGCGTCGTAGACCAGCTCGTTGGCCCAGGTGTTGTAGCGGGCGAAGGTCTGGAAGTATTCGGGGCTCATCATGGCCGTCGCCCTCCTCAAAGCTCGGTGATCGGGATGTGGCCCGGCTGCGTGGCGACCCTTTCGAGCCAGGCCTGAACCCTCGGGAAGCGCGCCAGCTCGAAGCGGCCTTCCTCGGCGACATGGGTGTAGGCGTAGAGCGCGATGTCGGCGATGGAGTAGCGCCCGCCGACGAAGAAGTCCTGCGCCTCCAAGTGACGCTCCATGACGCCCAGCGCCTGGTAGCCGCGCTCCATCCTCGCCGGGATCTCGTCTTTCATCGCCTCGGCCTGGCCGGAGAAGTGCCAGAAACGGACCACGGCGATGTAGGGCTCGTGGCTGTACTGCTCGAAGAACATCCACTGCAGTGCCTGTGCCTGGGCCAGCCGGTCCTCTGGCAGGAACGCCGAGCCCAAGGCTAGGTAGAACAGGATCGCGTTGGACTCGGCGAGTCGGGTCCCGTCGTCCAGCTCGAGCAAGGGAATCCGGCCGTTGGGGTTCTTGGCCAGGAATTCCGGGGTCCGGGTCTCGCCCTTCAGGATGTCGAGCTCGATCCGCTCGTGCGGGATGCCGAGCTGGTTCAGCAGCAGGCGGACCTTGTAGCCGTTGCCGGACTCGTGGAAGTCATAGAGCCGCATGCGCACGCACCCCTCCAATCTTCATCGGGTCCCAGGCTTATAGCGCAGGGCGCGGCGGTGGGCGCTTGAGTTTTGCTTGGGAGCGGCATGAGCGGAATTCGCTCGAGCGATACTCGGTGCCGGAATCGAAACGGGCGTGCCGTTTCCGGAACGCCCGCTTGTGTTCGACAAGGTCTTGTCGGCGGTGGGTCAGCAGCCGCCCCGGTCGATCCCGATGTCCTGCAGCAGGCGCCGGTCGCAGCCGTTGAAGGCCTGGCGGTAGGCGCTCTCGCGGGCGGGCGAGGAAGCGAGGCCGCTGGTTGCGGCGACGATGGTGTCGGCGGCCCGGCGGACCAGGTCACGCGCGGACAGGCCGGGGATGGTGCGGTCGGCGATGAAGGTCAGATCGGCCATAGCGGCTCTCCAAGTTCGGGCCTGTCGAAGTCATCAGGACCCGGGTTCCGGTGCAAGTTGTAGGGCGCAGATACGCCTCGTTACGGCGCAACGCCAATGCTGGTTTTCCTTGGGGGACATGCAAAAAAGGCATGCCTCCCATTCAGGAATTGGAAAGGAATCCCGGGCCGAAAAGTGGCCTTCCGGCGGCCTCAGCGCAGCGCCGGCTCAAGGCGATCGAGGGCCTCGGAGAGGGTCTCCGGCGTGGCGGCGAAGCAGAGCCTGAGGTGGCCCTCGCCGCCCGGCCCGAAGGCCGAGCCGGGTGCCAGGCCGACCTTGGCGGTCTCGAGCAGCTCCTTGGCATAGGCCATGGAGTCGGTCAGCCCCTCGACCCTGAAGAAGGCGTAGAAGGCGCCGCGCGGCCGGGCCAGGCGGACTCGCGGCAGGGCGGCGAGGCGCTGGTGGACAAGGTCGCCGGCCAGGTGGCAGCGCTCGATGATCGACTGGGCGAAGGGCTCGCCCTGCTCGATCGCGGCGACCGCGCCGTGCTGCAGGAAGGGTGGCGCGCCCGAGAAGGAGAACTCGATCAAGCGATCGAAGGTCTCCGCCATGGAGGGCGGGTGGATCAACCAGCCCAGGCGCCAGCCGGTCATGAACCAGGTCTTGGAGAAGGAGTTGATGACGATGACCGGGTCCTCGGGCTCGATCAGGGTCAGCAGCGAGGGCGCGGTCGGCCGTTCGGCCGCCGGCCGGTCGTAGACGAAGCGGGTGTAGACTTCGTCCGAGATCAGCCAGATCCGTTTCTCCCGGCAGAACTCGAGCAGCGCCCTCTGGTCCTCGCCCGGCATGATCCAGCCGCTGGGGTTGCCCGGTGAGTTGACGAAGATCGCCCGGGTCTTGTCGCCGCAGGCGTCGAAGAGCCTGTCCATGTCCAGGTGAAAGCCGCCCTCGGGCAGGGGCTCCAGGACGACGTCGACGTGGCGGCCGCCGGCGATCTGCACCGCCGCGACGATGTTCGGCCAGACCGGGCCGACCACCACGACCTCGTCGCCGGGCCGCACGAAGGCCTGCAGCGCCAGGACGATCGCGGTCATGCCCGAGGTCGCGATCGAGATCCGCTCGGAATCCATGGCGACGCCGTAGAGATCCGCGCTGTATCGGGCCAGGGCCTCGCAGAGCTGCGGGATGCCGCGCTTGCGCGGGTAGAAGGTCTCGCCGGCCTCCAGCGCCGCCGCGGCCGCCTTGCAGATGAAGTCCGGCGTCGGCTGGTCGCCTTCGCCGACCCACAGCGGGATGATGTCCTTGCGCCCCAGGCCCAGCTCGAAGACCTCGGCGATCCCCGAGTTGCCCAGGCTCTCGATCTGCGGCCGCAGGGCGGCGGGATAGAACGGCGGCGTGGGTGCATCGGGCATGGGCGGTGACCCCGGACCTGAGGGTGAAAACCAGCCCTGTCTCTGCCAGATCCCCCCAGCCCCGGCAACCCGAGTCCTTGCGGCAGACTCAAACGATCCAGCCTGATGGCACAGTCTTCCCTACTGTCATGCCCGGACTTGATCCGGGCATCCATCGAACAGCGGCAACATGGATTGCCGGGTCAAGCCCGGCAATGACAGCGAGAGTAGTGGCGCTCAGCGTAGCAGTCGGAGGCTCCGCGGCGGCCCCTCACCTCAGGCCTCGAAGCCGCCGTCGACGTTGAGGGTCTCGCCGGTCACGAAGGCGGCTTGCGGGCTGGCCAGGAAGGCGACCGCGTTGGCGATGTCCTCCGGCCGGCCGTAGTGGCCGAGGGGAATCATCGGCCCCAGGACCCCGCCGAAATCGCCCTCTTCCGGGTTCATGTCGGTGTCGATCGGCCCTGGCTGGACTGCGTTGACCGTGATCTTCCGCGCCGCCAGGTCGCGGGCCCAGGCCTTGGTGAAGCCGGCGACCGCGAACTTGCTCATCGCGTAGAGCCCGAGCCCCGGCACCGGCGCGCGCTGGCCGAAGACGCTGCCGATGTTGATGATCCGTCCGCCCTCGGGCAGTACCTCGGCGGCGGCCTTGGCGGCCAGGAAGACCGCCTTGACGTTGACATCGACGGTGGCGTCGAAATCGGCCTCCTCGGTCTCGCCGAGGGGGCCGCCG
>JASJAL010000359.1 GCA_030067055.1 Kiloniellales bacterium
ATGGCGCTGGAAAAGTATCAGGAGTTCGCGGAAACGCTGGAAGCCATCGACGACGAGGAGATGCGCTTCGAGTACATCCTCGACCTGGCAAAGCGGCATCGCGACGATCCATTCCCTGAGGAGTGGATGACCGAGGCGAACCTGATGCACGGCTGCATGTCGAAGGTTTGGATCGTCGACCGGCAGCAGGATGGCCGACACCACTTTCGTGGCCATTCGGACGCCGCTATCGTCAAGGGCCTGGTGTCGATGATGACCGAGGCCTTCAGCGGGCTGACCGGCGACGAGCTACAGGCTTTGACCCTGGACCACATCCGGCGGCTGAACCTGGGCGCCCTGACCATGCAGCGCCAAGTGGGCATGATGGCCATGCTGAAACACCTGCAGAAGCTTGGCCGGCCGGAGGGCTTGGTGGCAGAGCCCAGCTCGGCAGAGGCATAAAGAGGGTGTGATGATGTACCCGGGATATTTCGGCGCCGACCCCAGCGAGACCGAAGGACTCACGGCACGCGCCGGGAGGCCGCTCGACCCGTCGACTACGCCTGTCGCCACCCGCGACGCTGTCATCGATGCCGTCCGCGAGGTTTATGACCCTGAGATCCCGGTGAACATTTACGAACTTGGCCTGATCTACGATCTGAAGGTCGAGGCCGATGGCAGCGTCCTGGTCACCATGACCCTGACCGCCCCGGCCTGCCCGGTGGCCGGCGAGATGCCCCAGCAGGTCGCCGACGCCATTGCCGGGGTCGAGGGCGTCGGCGAGGTCCAGGTGACCCTGACCTGGGAGCCGGCCTGGACTAAGGAGCGGATGTCGGAGGACGCCCGCCTGGCCCTGGGCTTCTTCTGACCCCATATGAGCATCAGCGAGTAAGAGATTGATGGAACCCATGTCCAAGTCGATGATCACGCTGACCGAGGCGGCCGCCGAGCGCGTCCGCGCGCTCATCTCGCGTTCGGAGAGTCCCGTGCTCGGGCTCCGGGTCGGGGTCAAGACCCGTGGCTGCTCGGGTCTCAGCTACTTCGTCGAATACGCCGAGGAGCAGAAGAAGTTTGAGGACGTGGTCGAAGACAAGGGCGTCAAGATCTTCATCGACCCGACTGCCGTGATGTTCCTGATCGGTACGGAAATGGACTATGTCGAGGACAAGATCCAGTCGGGTTTCGTCTTCAAGAATCCCAATGAAAAAAACCGCTGCGGCTGTGGCGAGAGCTTCAGCGTTTGACCGCGCATGCGAGGCATTGAGCGCGCTAGGGACTTCGATGCTGCTGGTCGTCGAAGCGCCGGTTCCGCGCCGTCTGGCAAGGCTGCGCAGGGGTTCCCGGGCGTGACGGAGGGCACCGGCCTGCCCCGCCAGCGCCTGGTGGCGCGGGTCGCGGAAATGACCCGGCTCGCCGGCGACATCACCCTCCTGCGGTTGGACCCCGGCACCGCCGGCCCTTTCCGCTTCCGCGCCGGGCAGTACGCTCAACTGACCTTCGGCGAGCTGCCGCCCAGGGACTACTCGATCGGGAGCCGCCCGGACGAGGCGTTGCTTGAGTTCCACATACGTGACACCGGCGACGGCGGCTCCAGCAGCTACGTCGCCCAAGAGTTGCGCTTGGGCGAATCCGTCGGCATCGACGGCCCCTTCGGCCAGGGTTTCCTCCGAGACGCCGACCCGCGGCCAGTCCTCGCCATTGCCGGCGGTGCCGGCCTGGCCCCGATGAAGTCCATCGTCGAAACCCTGCTCGCCGGCGGTGCCCGCCAGGAGATCCTGCTGTATTTCGGGGCGCGGCGGGAGTCCGATGTCTATCTCGAGGCACAGCTGAAGGCCCTGGCCCGCGCGCATCGCAACCTCGACGTCCACATCGTCCTTTCTGAGTCCTCGGCGAGCAGCGGCTTCCGCCTGGGCTTGGTGTCAGACGCGGTCGCCGAGGACCTGGACGACCTGGACCGCTTCACGGCCTATGTCGCCGGGCCGCTGCCGATGGTCGAGGCCACCTGCCGCCTGCTCACTCAACGCGGTCTGCCTCTCGCTCGGATCTACGCCGACCCCCTCCTCGCCAAGTCCGACGCGCTTACGCAAGGCAGTCGTTAAGCAGCCTCGTCTTCGGCGGCCCGAGCGGGCCGGACCTTCCCCTATCGCATTTCTTTCCTCGCCCGGCCAAAGCGTTGCGCCGCGGCCGCATGGGCCGTATGGCGGCGACGCGCCGGCAGGCTCGCACGGGATCTCCGGCAATGGGACACCTGCCGAGGCGCCCCAAAACCAGGTAATGATCGATTAACCTTAATAGAAAATAACTAAATAATAAATGATCCTTAAAAATAAATCCATTTAATATTCTATACAGTTTTTGCCTACTCTTGCTGTTTAGATACATCCTTAAGTGGTTTTTAACTTTTCTAATTAAGTATTCTCCTTCCATTACGTTCGTCAGAGGGAAGAGGCAAGATGTTGAAGAGCCTTCGGGCTTTCGCCAAGAGCGGGTTCGCCCCGACCGCCGTCGGCGGTCGCTTGGCCGCCGCGGTTGCGGCGGTCGTGGGTTCGCTTCCGATCCGCTTCGGATCGCTGGCTGAAGAACTCGGCGCGCTCGCCTGGGTGTGAGTGCCGGAGGGATCGAGCCGATTCCAGACGTTCTGACTCAACCTGTCGGCCGGGGAGTTTAGCTCCCAGGCCTTCAACGAAGGAGATTGGGAGCCGCTCATCGTCGCCGAGACGGTGCAGCCCCGGAGCCAAGGCAGATGTCCATCGCAACGCACATTCCGCAGTTCGCGATACTCGTCTTCGCCGTCCTCGTTATCTGGGCGGCGGTGACGGACGTCCGCAGCTTTACCATTCCCAACCGGATCTGCGTTGCCATCGGCCTGCTCTATCCGGCCTACGTCATCGCTGCACCCCAATCCGTTGATTGGGTCGGCGCGCTGATCGTCGCCGGCGCCACTCTGGCAGTCGGCTTCGTGATGTTCCTGGTCTCCTATCGCGGCAGCCCTCTCATGGGTGCCGGCGATACCAAGCTTCTTACGGTCTGTGCCTTGTGGGCCGGGCCGAGCAAAGTGCTCGACCTGCTCATCATCATGGCCATGGCCGGCGGCGTCATCGCTGTGTTCACCTGGGTGCGTCATCGGCCGGCGACCACGGTTTCCGGAATCGGTGCGACCGCCAACGGAGTCATGACGCTCCTGCGGATCCCCTTTCTCAGGCTGCCTTACGGACTGGCGATCTGCGCCGGCGCGCTCTACGTGGCGATCAGCCTTTTACTTGGAGTCTAAGCAATGTCGATGAGGGTCATCGTCCTGGTCGGAGTCGCCGTTCTCCTCGCGGGTGGCTCAATGCTGATGATGAAGAACATGATGAGCCAGCCGGAGAAGTCTGTCGCGGCACCGGCTCCCAAGCCTTCGCACGAGACCTTCGTTCTCGTCGCGGCGCGCAACCTGCCGACCGGAACTCTGGTCAACGAGCGCGACCTGCGTTGGCAGGCCTGGCCCGACGAGGCAATGGCCGACAGCTATCTGGTCAAGGGCGAGTACGACAGCAAGGACCTGCACGGTGGCGTCGTTCGCGATGGCATCGCTGAAGGCCAGCCGATCGCCCGCGTCCGGGTCATCAAGAGCGGCGAACGGGGCTTCCTCGCTGCCGTCCTGCAGCCCGGGTTTCGCGCCAAGTCGATCAAGATCGGCGCGGCCTCCGGCGTTGCCGGCTTCGTCCACCCGGGCGATCGGGTCGACATCATCCTGTCTCACACTATCCGGACCCCGGACAAGAAGCGGCGCCGGGCGAGCGAGACGGTCCTGGAGAATGTCCGGATCCTGGCGATCGATCAACGCACGAACGATCAGGACGGCAAGCCGAAGGTCGGCAAGACCATCACTCTTGAGCTGACACCCAAGCAGGTCGAACTGATGACCGTGGCGCAATCCCTGGGCAGCCTTTCGCTCAGCCTGCGCAGTCTGGCCGAGGATCAAGAGGAGCTCCGGCAACTGGCCAACGGCGAGCTCAGCCCGGATGAGATGGTCGAGGGCCCGGCCCGGCCGGCCCGCACCTACACGTGGGAAAACGAGGTCAGCCTGTTGGTCCCCTGGGCCAACTCGGAAGGCCTGACCGTGGCCCGCGGTTCTAAAGTCAAGCGAGTTTCAAGCAGCGGCAAAGAAGAAGTGCTTAGCACCGGCGATGATTCGTCGGATGGCGACGGGGAAGGCGCTCCCGGTGAAACCCAGTCGGCGGAGGCGCCCGAATGATCACGATCACCAACACCAAAACCAGAGCCTTGCTCGCCGGCCTTGCGGTCTTGGCAGCTGCGCTCTGGTCCGAACCCACGGCCGCGCAAAGCGAGCGCATGGAGCTGGAACTCGACGAGGGCCAGATCATCCGCCTGCCCCGGCCCGCCCAGAATGTCTTCATCGGCAACCCGAAGGTCGCAGATGTCACGGTCATGTCGCCGCGGATCATCTACGTCTTTGGCAAGAAGCCCGGAGGTACGACGTTCTACGCGATCGACGCCAACGAGCGGATCATGGTCAAACGGGATATCATCGTTGGCCACAACCTCGGACGTCTCCGCGAAGAGCTCAACCGGATCATGCCCGACGGGCAGATCCAGGTCGCCTCGGTCAACGGCGGCATCGTGCTTCGCGGCGAGGTCGAGACCGAACGGCAGTCCGAAGATGCCAAGCTGCTGGCCCAACGCTTCCTCGCGGGAGACAAAGAGAAGGTCGTGAACCGGATTCGGGTCACCATGCCCAATCAGGTCTCGATCCGGGTCCGCGTCGCCGAGGTCACAAAGAACGTCCTCGAGCAGCTGAGCCTGAGCTGGGAAAATTTCTACGACGGCAAGTTCCTGCTGGGCGTCGCGACGGGCAATCCGGTCCTTCTCAGCACTGCGGCCGGTTCCGCAGCACTGAGCCCGCCTCTGCCCGGGGACCAAACCTTCATCACTCGTACCGGTACCGAGGTGGACTCCTATTTCGGCGGTGATCACATCGGCGACTTCGACATCAACGGCGTGATCGACGTCCTCTCCGAGGACGGCTTGGTGACAATCCTCGCCGAGCCGAACCTGACCGCCGTCTCGGGCGAAACGGCCAGCTTCCTGGCCGGTGGCGAGTTCCCGATTGCTGTCACCACCGACGACACGATTACCATCGAGTTCAAGGAGTTCGGTGTCAGCCTGGCCTTCACACCGACGGTGCTCGACGACCGGAGGATCAGCCTCTTGGTCCGCCCGGAAATCAGCGAGCTGTCGACTGAGGGCGAAGTCACGATCGGAAACTTCGTCGTCCGCGCCCTCTTCGTGCGGCGCGCGGAAACCACTGTCGAGCTGGGGTCGGGCCAGAGCTTCGCGATCGCGGGCATGCAGTTCCAGAACACGAGCTATGTCCTCGACAAGACACCTGGCCTTGCCGACATCCCGATCCTCGGCGCGCTCTTCAGCAGCAAGCGCTTCCAGCGGGACGAGACCGAGTTGGCGATCATCGTCACTCCTTACCTCGTCACGCCCAGCAACACGCAGCTGTCGACGCCGATGGATCGCTACACCCGCTACCGCCAGCCGGCGAAAGGCAGCGAAGTTGCCGTCCCGGTGGCGCGCAAGACCGTCCCCTTGCGGCCCTCGGTTGGGGTCGCCGGGCGCCCGGCGAATGCCGCCGGCTTCATCGTGGAGTAAGCCATGACCATCAAGCACCGTTTTCTCACTCGCAAGCTACTGCCGGTCCTGGCGCTGCTCCCAATGACCGCCTGTGGCGGCTTCGACGGCAGCATCAATGAAGGACTCATCCCTCTGGGGTCCTGGACCCCCGCGGAATGGGATGTCCCGGCCCAGGCGGAATGGGTCCGGCTGCAGCATCGCGTTGCCTTCGGCAGCGACTCCATGGAGCTGGACCGGGTCGAACGCCAACGGCTGGCCGCCTTCCTGAAGGAATCCAAGGTGACCGCCACGGACGATGTCCTCATTTCGGCTCCTCGTGCCAGCGACGGAACGATCGACCCAACCGATCTCGCTCGCTTGGATGCGATTCGTGGAGAGCTCAGGATCCTCGGCCTGAAGGTCGAGGATGACGCCGGCGATCCCCTGATCGCTCCGGGCAGCATCGGCATCGTGGTCCGTCGGGCCGTCGTGATGGAGCCGGACTGCGGGACCGAAGAGCCGATCATTCCCGGCGTGCGACCCGAGTTCCGCATCGGCTGCTCAACGGCCCAGAACCTGGGCGCCATGGTGGCCTATCCGGAAGATCTCATCGAGGGCCGCGGCATCAGCCCGGCAGACGGCACCAAGGGTGCGACCTCGATCGAGCGCTATCGGAAGGACAAGGTCAAGAAGATCGAGAGAGAGAGGACGAGCGACCTATGAGCATCGCGGAACAAACCAGCTTGCCTGAGACGGCAAGCAGCGTGAATGCGGACTGCGTTGCCTTCGTCAACGATGGACAGACGCACAACGTGGTCGCGGGC
>JASJAL010000360.1 GCA_030067055.1 Kiloniellales bacterium
TTGAGGCCGAGGCCGGTCTTGATCGCCTGCTCGACGCAGGCCCGGTTGAGCACCGGCAACATGCCCGGCAGGGCGGCGTCGACCAGGGAGACCTGGGTGTTCGGCTCGGCCCCGAAGGCGGTCGCCGCGCCGGAGAAGAGCTTGGCCTCGGAGATCACCTGGGCATGGACCTCCAGCCCGATCACCATCTCCCAGCTGCCCGTCTGCCCTTCGATCGTCGCCATGTTTTCGCCCGCTCTTCTGCGCCTTGCTCGGGCTTGTAGGTATCACCGCCGGCCAGACCGCGCCAGCCCCTGGACGGTGTAGGAGCGGCATTCAACGCCCGGGGCCCGAAAAGCGGGCTAGCGAATCATCGGGCTGGAGGTCGAAGTGAAAACAGAGCTTTAGGGCCCAGTGTTCACACAACTTACTGGCGACAGCCGGCTTCGGCTAGTCGCCTAGGAAGGCCCGGATCTGGTCGCCCACCTGGGCGATCCCGATCACCCCGTCCAGATGGCCGCGATTGCCCTGGAGCTCGAGGATCCGAACCGGCGTCCCGTCCGAGCGGATCACGGCGGCGGTCTCGCGCACCTCTTCCGGGAAGAAGATCAGATCCTCGTCGGTGTGAATCATCAGCACCGGCGCCTCGATCGCCAGCAGCCCCTCGTAGAGCGAGCCGCCGTGCCCGGCATAGAACAGCTGGTTGGCCTTGGCGAGGTAGAGGAAGTGGTTGGCATCCGAGGTCTTGGCGCGGGCCATCCCGGCCCCGTCGAGGACCGACTCAATCTTGAAGAGATGTTCGAAGCTCGCCGCCGGATCCCGGTTCTTGTCCGCCCAGGCGCGGCCGAAGGTGCTGTTGGCCCATTCCCAGTGCTGGGCCTGGAGTGTGACGACCTTGAGGGATTCCGCGAGGCCCCTGAGCGGGGGCTCCCCGTCGTAGTAGTCGCCGCCGTTCCAGTTGGGATCGAGCTTGATCGGAGCGGCCCAGATGTTGAGCCAGGCGATCAGGTTGCCGTCCGCCCAGCCGGAGCCGATCACCGGGATCACCCGCTCCACCATCTCCGGATAGGCGGCAGCCCATTCGTAGGCCTGGAGCGAGCCCATGGAGGCACCCATCACGGCGTGCAGCTTGGTGATGCCGAGGCTCTCCAGGAGCTTCTTCTGCACCTCGACGAAATCCCGGATCGTCACGATGGGAAAGCTCATGCCATATGGCTTCCCGGTGTCCGGGTTGATCGAGGCCGGCCCGGTGGTGGTCACCTTGGGGTTCTTGGCCCCGAGGTTGACCAAGGTGTCGGAGGAGATGACGTAGAATTTGTTCGTGTCGACGGCCTTGCCCGGACCGATGATCGAATCCCAATAGCCGGGCCGGGCGTCCTCCGGACTGTATTTGCCGGCAGCGTGGCTGTTGCCGGAGAAGTAGTGGGTGACGAGGATGATGTTGTCCCTGGCCTCGTTCGGCTCGCCATAGGCTTCCCAGCCGATCCTGAGATCCTTGATTGTCGCGCCGCCCACCGTCGTGTAGGTCCCGAGTTCGAAGACCTGCTTCTCTACGATCAGGTCCTGCGCCGCCAATGGCTGCACGGACGTCATCGCTACCACGGTGGCGGCAGCCAACACCCTCAATCCCAGCATTCCATCCTCCCTGATTACCTGCTCTTAACCTAAGGGCTTGCGGGAATTTCGCCACCGGCCATGGACGATTGCAATCTGGCAGCAGCGCCCGCTGGCCGAGCCAAGGGGACCCGCAGAGGCGCGTTCAGCCACCACGGGTACCGAGCGGGTACCGACGGCCACCGAACCGGCCCCGATTGTCGCGGTGACAACTCTCCGATTTTCAAATGCTTAACGCGGCGGCATCCTGGATCGGTTCAGCGCCGTCCGGACAGCGAGACGAATGATGCCCGAGCTTCTAGGGCCGCTCCTGACCTTTTGTTTCTCGACCTCGATCACCCCGGGGCCGAACGTCGTCATGGTGACCGCATCGGGCGCGACCTTCGGCTTTCGCCGGACCCTGCCGCACTTGCTGGGGATTGCCCTGGGCTTTCCGGTCTTGGTCGTCGCCATCGGCCTGGGCCTGGGCGCCGTCTTCCAGGCAATGCCGGTCTTGCACGACGGTTTGAAGATCGTCGGCTCGGCCTACCTGCTCTACCTTGCCTGGCGGATCGCGACGGCCGAGCGGCCCAGCGAGGGCCGGGCCGGCGGCCGGCCGCTGACCTTCCTCCAGGCCGCGGCCTTCCAGTGGGTCAACCCAAAGGCCTGGGTGATCGCGGTGGGCGCGATCAGCGCCTTCTCCAGCCTCGAGCTCTCGCCCCTGGCCAACGCCCTGATGATCGCCATGGTCTTCGGCGCCATGGCCTTCCCCTGCTCCGCCCTCTGGGCCGGCTTCGGCACCGCCATCGGCCGCCTGCTCAAGTCGGACCGGACCCTGCGCGCCTTCAACCTCTGCCTCGGCGCCCTCACCGCGCTCTCGGTCGTTCTGATCTTCGTCTAGATGTCGTCGAGAAACAGGACCAGCTCAGCCTCGTCGACATAACGCTCACCGATCTTCAAGGAGCGAGGCTGCAGGCCCCAGGTCTTGAATCCCAGGGCTTCGTAGAGCCGCCGCGCGCCTTCGTTGTCGGCCCCGACCGTGGCCAACAGCTGTTCCGCCTTGCCCCGCGCCTCCGCGATCACGGCTTCGACCAGGGCGCGGCCAAGGCCGTCGCCGCGCGCCTCGTCTTGAACATAGACCCCGACGAGGACGGCCTTGTGACGGGTCTTCTCCGCACTCTCGCGGAACAAGCCCGCCGTGCCCACGAGACTCTCGTCCCGGAAGGCGCCGAAGGTCGCGCTCTCTGTCAGTCGCTCGCGCCACTCCGCCAGGGTGCGACGGGCGTCGTCGCTGTAGGAGGCGCCGAAGGCCTCGGGATGACGCGTCAGGCCCTCCAGCCGCAGAGCCCGGTAGGCATCGGCGTCTTCGGCCGTCAGACGACGAACGACGAAGGATCGCGCTGTCATGAAGGCCTCCTTTTCCAATTTGTCCCGGCGACGACCAAGCCCGGCCGCTTTCCAGCGCACGATAGGCCGAGGATTGTGTTAGGGCTTGCTCCGGATTGCTTCAAGGACTTGAGGGAAGGCGACGTGACGGCGGCTACGATTTCGCAATCGCAGGCAAGAGGCATCGCCTGCGTGCTCGCCGGCATGGCGCTTCTGTCGGCCCAGGACGCCGTCATCAAGTGGCTGAGCGGCGACTATCCTCTGCACCAGGTGATCCTCGGACGGGCGGTCATCGCGGTCGTCCTGACCCTGGTCATGGTCCGCCTGGAGGGCGGCTGGAGCTTGCTGCGGAGCCGACGTCCGGGCCTGCACCTTGCGCGCGGGCTGCTGCTGGTCGTGGCCAACATTTCCTACTTCCTGGCGCTCGCCGCCATGCCGCTGGCCGAGGCCATCGCGATCTTCTTCGTGGCGCCGCTTTTCATCACCGCGCTCTCGGTACCCTTCCTCGGCGAGCGAGTCGGCCCGCGCCGCTGGCTCGCGGTTCTGGCCGGGCTCTGCGGGGTCGTGATCATGCTGCGGCCCGGCGAGGGCGCCATCAATCCGGTCGCGCTTCTGCCGGTGCTGGCGGCCTTCTGCTACGCCAGCATGCAGATCCTGACCCGCCGGCTCGGCGCGACCGACAAGGCCTCGGCCATGGCCTTCTACGTCCAGCTGACCTTCGTGGTGATCAGCGGCGCGACCGGGTTGGCGATCGGCGATGGCCGCTTCGCCGGCACGGGCGAGCCCAGCCTCGAGTTCCTGTTCCGGGCCTGGGTCTGGCCCGGCCGGGAGGACGCCCTCCTGATCCTGCTCTGCGGAGTCCTGATCGCCGCCGCCGCCTACCTGCTGTCCCAGGCCTACCGGATCGCCGAGGCCACCGTCGTAGCCCCCTTCGAGTACATCGCCGTCCCGCTCTCCGCGACCTGGGGGATCCTGCTCTTTGGCGACTGGCCGGACCTCACGGCCGTGGCCGGCATCGTGCTGATCGTCGGCGCCGGCCTGATCGTCTTCGCCCGCGAGGCCTCGCTGGGCCGCCTCCTGGCCGCCCGCCGCCCGCTGCCGCCGAACCGGTAGTGTCCGGCTGCGCGCCTCAGGTCCCGGCGCCGGAACCCGAAAGGTCCCCATCGAAAAACAGCAGGCGGCGGCCCTTCTCGACGAAGCCGCGGGCCTCGTAGAACGGGACCAAACGCCCGGCGGCCAGGTCCTCCGGCAGGACCACGAGATACGCTTCCCTCACCCCCTGCGCCCGGCACCACGCTAGGGACGCATCGAGCAAATGGCTGGCGATGCCCCGACCGCGGGCCTCCGGTGCGACATAAAGGTCCTCCAGCTCAGCCGAAAGCCCGAACTCGAGGCCGAAGGTCGTGGTCAAGGTGATGATGCCGAGCACCTCTTCGCCCGCAAGAGCGAGTAGAACCGCATTTCGGTCGTCAGCGGTGAAGCGGTCGAAACGCTCAGCGAGAAGCGGTGCCGGGACGGCAAAGCCTTCCACCCTGAAGAAAGAGTCCAGGAGCTGCAGGGCAGGCTCGCGGAGCACCGATCGGTATTCGACAATTTCGATCTTGGCCATGGCCCCGACTTCTGGGTCGATCGCGGAAAGCCCGCGCTAGGCGAGGAAGGCCGGCTCGGCGTCGAAGCCGGCCGCCTGCTCCAGCACATCGGCAACGCGCAGCACGGTCTCCTCGTCGAAGGCACGGCCGATCAGCTGCAGGCCCAGCGGCAGGCCCTCGGCACCCAGGCCCGCGGGCACCGAGATGGCCGGCAAGCCGGCCAGGCTGGAGGGTACGGTGAAGACGTCATTGAGATACATGGCGATGGGATCGTCCATCTTCTCGCCCACGGCGAAGGCCTCGCTGGGGGCAGTCGGCGCCAAGATGACGTCCACCTTTTCATAGGCTTGCCGGAAGTCGTTCAGAATCAAGGTCCGCACCCGGCGGGCCTTGTTGTAGTAGGCGTCGTAGTAGCCGGCCGAGAGCACGTAGGTTCCGATCAGCACCCGGCGCTTGACCTCGGCGCCGAAGCCGGCGCCGCGCGTCGCCTCGTACATCTCGTCCAGGCTCTCGCCCGGCTCGCGCAGCCCGTAGCGCACGCCGTCGTAACGCGCCAGGTTCGAGGAGGCCTCGGCGGGCGCGACGATGTAGTAGGTCGGCAGGGCGTACTTGGTGTGCGGCAGGGAGATGTCGACGGTCTCGGCCCCGGCCGCCTTCAGCCAGTCGATGCCCTGGCGCCAGAGGCTCTCGATCTCCTCCGGCATGCCCTCGATCCGATACTCCTTGGGGATGCCGACCTTGAGGCCGCGCACGTCCCCGGTCAGGGCCGCCTCGTAGTCGGGCACCGGCCGGTTCACGCTGGTCGAATCCTTGGGGTCGTAGCTTGCCATCGCGCGCAGCATGATCGCCGAGTCCCGGACCGTCCGGGTCATGGGCCCGGCCTGGTCGAGCGAGGAGGCGAAGGCGACCAGGCCCCAGCGCGAGCAGCGCCCGTAGGTCGGCTTGAAGCCGACGATACCGACGAAGGCGGCCGGCTGGCGGATCGAGCCGCCGGTGTCGGTGCCGGTCGCGCCCAGGGCACAGCGCGCCGCGACCGCCGCGGCCGAGCCGCCGGAGGAACCGCCCGGGACCAGCGCCCGGTTGTCGCCGGGCCGGCGCCAGGGGCTTTCCACCGGGCCGAAGGCGCTGGTCATGTTGGAGGAGCCCATGGCGAACTCGTCCATGTTGACCTTGCCCAGCATCACCGCCCCTTCCCGCCAGAGGTTGGCGGAGACGGTTGATTCGTAGGTCGGCGTGAAGCCTTCGAGGATTTGCGAGCCGGCGGTGGTCGCGACCCCTTCGGTGCAGAAGAGGTCCTTGATCGCCAGGGGAATGCCGTTGAGGACGCCGGCCTCGGCGCTGCCGCGGAGGGCATCGGCGGCCTTGGCCATCTCCAAGGCCTTATCCGGCGTCTCGACCAGGAAGGCGTTGAGGGGCCGCACCTTCTCGACCGCCGCAATGTGCGCCTCGGTCAATTCCGTCGCGGAAAGCTCGCCGTCGGCAAGCGCGTCGCGGGCCTCGGCAATGGTCAGCTTGGTGAGTTCGCTCATGCCGGCCGTCCTACTCCACGACCTTGGGCACCAGGAAGAAACCCTCGGCCGCCTCCGGCGCGTTGGCCAGGACCCGGTCGCGGCAGTCGCCGTCGGTGACCGCGTCCTCGCGCAGCGGCGCCTCGACCTCGACCACCGAGGTCATGGGCGGGACGCCTTCGGTGTCGAGCTCGTTCAGCTGCTCGATCCAGCCCAGGATGTTGGACAGCTCGGCCGCCAGGGGCTCCATCTGCTCGGCCTCAATGCGGATCCGGGCGAGCTTGGCAATCTGCGCGACGGTGTCCCTGTCGACGGACATGCTCTTTACTCCAGGACGGAAGCTCGGCCACCGGACGCCCCAGCCAAGGC
>JASJAL010000361.1 GCA_030067055.1 Kiloniellales bacterium
AAATGGTCGGAGCGGCAGGATTTGAACCTGCGACCTCTTGACCCCCAGTCAAGTGCGCTACCAGGCTGCGCCACGCTCCGTCGGTGACCGCGCCGGGCTCTGCGGCCCGGCGGCCGGTCTATATACAGCCGCCGTGCACGGCTGGCAATCCGGCCGAGGCGGATCGGGACAGGTTCAGTCGCCGCGTACCTTCTTGAGGCTCGCCCGGGCTTCCAGCAGCTCGTCCAGGATACTGCTCAGCTCCTCCCGAGCCTCGCCGCTCAGCCCGGCACCGGCGGAATGGCCGTTGGCACGGGCCTCGCCGGCGGCCGCGGCGGCCATGGCGGTGCGTCGCTCGGCATCGCTGGCCTCGCCGCCCCCGTCCTGCCCCTTCGTCGGCTTGCTGAGGCCGTCGCGCAGCAGCCGCTGCACGCCCTTGATGGTATAGCCGTCGCGGTACAGAAGGTCGCGAATCCGGCGCAGCAGGACGATGTCCTCCGGCCGGTAGTAGCGGCGTCCGCCACCGCGCTTGAGCGGTCGGACCTGGCTGAACTTCGTCTCCCAGAAGCGCAGGACGTGCTGCGGCACCTCCAGCTCGCCGGAAACTTCGCTGATCGTCCTAAAGGCGGCTGCTGACTTACCGCCCGGATTGATCGCAGGCATCGAGGATGATGACTCCTCATCTTAGCTCGTTCAGGCAGAACCTCAGCTCAGCCGGATGGCGTCGAAGCCCCGTTAATCCGGTTCTTCAAGACATGAGAGGCCCTGAACACCAGCACCTTGCGCGGCAAGATGGGCACCTCCTCCCCGGTCTTCGGATTGCGTCCGATCCGCTGGCCCTTCTGCCGGACCGAAAAGCTGCCGAACGACGACAGCTTGACCACCTCGCCGCGTACGAGCGCGTCCGAGATCTCGTTCAGGACGGATTCGACCAACTCGGCCGATTCGTTCCGCGACAAACCCACTTCCTGATACACGGCCTCACTCAAATGGGCACGGGTAATCGTTTCACCGGCCATGAGTCCCCCTAAGACCAAACAATCTCAGAACGTTATCGCAAGCCTATCAGGGGGTCAAACCTCTTAAGCTTTGTAAGGACATGGATGATGTCTTGAACTCGTCATCCAAAGCCCTGCCGGCACAGTTTGCGGACGGGCGCGCATAGCGGAGGGCCAAACAGGGATGACGACCGGGGGTTGAAAACGGGCAATTGAGAACGGTTGAACCCCGAGGGCCCTACCAGCGAACCAGCGCCGAGCCCCAGGTGAAGCCGCCGCCCATGGCTTCGATCATGATCAGGTCGCCGGTCTGGATGCGGCCGTCGCTGGTGGCCTCGCAAAGCGCGAGCGGGATCGAGGCGGCGGAGGTGTTGGCGTGGCGGTCGACCGTGACCACGACCCGGTCCATGGGCAGGTTCAAGCGCTTGGCCATGGCCTCGATGATCCGGATGTTCGCCTGGTGGGGCACCAGCCAGTCGATATCGCCTGGAGTCACCCCACCGGCATCCAGGGCCGCATCGATCGCCTGGCTCATGCGCACCACGGCATGACGGAAGACCTCCCGCCCCTCCATGCGCAGATGACCGACCGTCTTGGTCGAGCCGGGACCGCCGTCGACGAAGAGCGCGTTGTTGTGGCGGCCGTCGGAGTAGATGTGGGTCGAGAGAACGCCGCGCTCTTCGGCCTTGCCGTTGCCTTTCGAGGCAGACAAGACCAGCGCCCCGGCGCCATCGCCGAAAAGCACGCAGGTCGAGCGGTCCTCCCAGTCGAGGATCCGCGAGAAGGTCTCGGCCCCGATCACCAGGACGTTGCGCGCCTGGCCGGCCCGGATGAAGTTGTCGGCGACCGCCAAGGCGTAGACGAAGCCGCTGCAGACCGCCTGGACGTCGAAGGCGGCACCCTTGGTCATGCCCAGGGCCGCCTGAATCCGGGTCGCCGTGGCCGGGAAGGTCTGGTCCGGGGTCGAGGTCGCGACCACGATCAGGTCGACGTCGTCGACCTCGCACTGCGCCGCTGCCAACGCGGCCTTGGCAGCCTGAAGGCCGAGGTGCGAGGTGTACTCGTCATCGGCGGCGATGCGGCGCTCGCAGATGCCGGTGCGCTGGCGAATCCAGTCGTCGGAGGTTTCGAGGCTCTCGCTGAGCTCGACGTTGCTCACCACCCGCTCGGGCAGGTATGCCCCACAGCCCACGACCTTTGCGCGTAGATGGCTCACAGCGCTGCCGCCTGCCCTTCGGGCAAGGTTCGGGACAGGCTGCCGAAGTCCGCGGTGATCTTCTCCAGGACGTCGTAGCGTGCCATGTCGATGGCGACGCCGATGGCATTGGCGAAGCCCAGGGCGTCGGTGCCGCCATGGCTCTTGACGACGATGCCGTTGAGCCCGAGGAACATGGCCCCGTTGTAGCGGCGCGGATCGGTCCGCTGGCGCAGCTTGCGCAGCGCGCCGCGGGCAAAGAGGTAGCCGATCCGGGCCAGGAAGGAACTCATGAAGGTCTGGCGCATGTACTCGCCCATCAGCTTTACGACGCCTTCGGCGGTCTTCAGGGCGATGTTGCCGGTGAAGCCGTCGGTCACGATCACGTCGACGGTCCCCTTGGCGATGTCGTCGCCTTCGATAAAGCCATGGAAGCGTCCCGGTAGTTCGGCCTGGCGGAGGATCTCGGCCGCTTCCCACAGCGCCTCGTGGCCCTTGGTCTCCTCCGAGCCGACATTCAATAGGCCGATGCTGGGGTTCTGCAGCCCCAGGACGTTGCGCGCAAAGACGTTGCCCATGACCGCAAAATCGACCAGGTTCGTGGCGTCGCAGTGGACGTTGGCGCCCAGGTCCAGCATGACCGATTCGCTGCGCTGGGTCGGCATGAAGGAGGCGATCGCAGGCCGGTCGATACCCGGCAGGGTGCGCAGCACGAAGTAGGCCAGGCCCATCAGCGCGCCGGTGTTGCCTGCCGAAACCGCGCCCACGGCCTTGCCCTCTTTGACCGCCCTTATCGCCAGGCCCATGCTCGATTCCCGGCCCTGCCGCACCACCGCCTTGGGCCGATCCTCGGCGCTCACCACCTGGTCGGTATGGACAATCGTGCTGACCGCAGCCAGTGCCTTCAGCTTCTCGAGCTGCGGACGTAGTTCGTCTTCGCGCCCGAAGAAGATGAAACGGACATCGGGAAAGCGCTTCCTGGCGATGTTCGCACCGCTCAGCACCATGCGTGGCGCGGCGTCTCCGCCCATGGCGTCAAGGGCAATGGTGATGCCGGATTGCAAGGGCGATTGATCCCCGGTTCCCGAGACTTTCGAACCCCGCCCAGGCTTCCTGCCGGCGGGCGAAGGCCGTCAGACGGCCTCGACGTCGACGACCTCTCGACCGTCGTAGTAACCGCAGGCCGCGCAGACGTGGTGCGGCAGCTTCATCTCGCCGCAGTTCGGGCACTCGTTGGGTCCGGCCGACGGTAGCCCGTCATGGGAACGGCGCATGTCGCGCCGAGACCGGGAGACTTTCTTCTTTGGAACGGCCATATCTTAAACTCACAGTTCGAACGGGCCCGCGAAGTCGCGCTTATACGCAGAAAGACTAGCTCTTCGCAAGCCTGTTGCCGATTGGTTACACACCACGACGCACAGGGTTAATATTCGATTAAGCCTGCTCGTCGCCCTTCAGTTTCGCGAGCGCCGCGAAAGGGCTGTCCGCCCCGTTTTCCGCGGGCCTCAAAGTGGCCGGTACCTCGGCGTCCGGCCGCCTCGGATAGGGGTCCAGGGCGATCGCCAGTTGCTGAACCGCCGCCTCCCCCAGGTCGATGACGCCGTCCAGGACCTCCTCTGGAAGGTCCTCGTCGGCCAAGGTCAGCTCCAGGTCATCCTCCGTAGACACCGGCTCCAGACTGAACGTCAGGCTGAAGTCCTCCGCAAGATGCTGCCCGACCGGCTCCAGGGACACAACGCAAAGCTGTATGACATCGGCCTCGAAGCAACCGGAGACCCGAATCAAGGGAGCGGTCGAAGAACGGCCCAGGCGGAAGCGCGCCCGCAGGCCGGAAAGGCCTTCCAGGCCGAGGCGCCGGGCCACCGCCTGGCACTCCGCCGCCCCTGCCTCGATCTCCCGGACGACCTCTTCGTCGCCCAAGGAGTCCACGGCAAGAGGCCGAAAAAACTCGCTGTCAGACCGTTCGCGGCCAGCCATGCGTTACCGTCCGGATGTACCTTCTGGGAAGCGCCGCACCTTAGGGAAGGGCCCCCGAGAGGTCAATTGCTTTGCCGCGGTCGGCATGCCTCAACCTTGCTCCGGTGGCGGCCCGAAGCTCAACTTGCCGGCGAGCAGCCCCGCATCGGGCTGCGCCTCCACCTCCCGGCGCAGATAGGCCGCCATGGCCGAAACTTGCCAGGGCTCGGGGCTGGTTGTGCCGAAGACGTTACGCCTCAAGGCCGCTTCCAGCTCCTCCGGACCGGACGCCAGGCCCTGGTCGTAGGCCGTGATGCGGCCGTGAAAGCCTGCCGCCATGCGCTTGACCCGCTTGCCGACGCCGAGGTCGCCGACCCCCATCTCGCGCAGACTGCGGTCGAGGTCGAGGACGAGGGTGTCCACGAAGACTTGGGCCACCTCATCGGCCGCCTCCCCCAGGCCGCGCAGGCGCCGCAGCACGATGAAGCTGTGCAAGGCGATCATTTCGAAGCGGCCATCCAGACTGTCAGGCAGGCCGCACCGCAGATAGAAGGCAGGTTGGCGGGCCTGAGCCACAACCGCCTCGTAGAGCGCCGTCGCGGCTTCTGCCCCTGGCGGCCGGCCGAAAAATGAACCCAAGATCATCCTCCCTTAACCCTAAGTGGTGAAAATTCTTCAGTCCCCTTGCATTGGTGCCCCGTCTGGGTTTAATCAAGAGAGGGGACAGCACGAAGCTGCTGAGGGAATGCACGAGTCATGGGCAAGCAAGGCAAGGCGCGCCGAGTGATCGGTGGTCTGGCAATGGGTCTTGGCCTTCTCGGCCTCGGGGCCTGCTCTTCGGGTCTCAATACCCATGGAAATCTGCCGGACCAAGAAGTCGTTGAGGGCATCCGGCCGGGCGTCCACAGTCAGGAGGACATACTCGGCATGCTGGGGTCGCCCTCTGCCGTATCCACCTTCGAGGACAACCGCTGGTACTATATCGGGTCCCGGTCTGAAACAGTGGCCTTTTTCGAACCCGACGTCCTGGAGCGGAACGTCCTGGTTGTGTCCTTCTCCGAGGACGGTCGGGTCGACGAGAAGAAGGTCTATACCCTGAACGACAGCCGCGACGTCGATCCGGTCGACCGGGTGACGCCCACCGAAGGCAAGAAGCTGTCGGTGATACAGCAGCTCTTCGGCAACGTCGGCCGCTTCACCGGGGCCGGCACGGAACAGTAGGCAGGGGTCACGCGACCCGTCGGTCGCCGACACAAGACGAAAGCCCCGATGGCCTGACGGCCGCCGGGGCTTTGTCTTGTCCGGCTTGCGACCGGTGATCAGAGGTGCGCCAGCACCGCCAGCAGCAGCAGCGCGACGATGTTGGTGATCTTGATCATCGGGTTGACGGCCGGGCCGGCAGTGTCCTTGTAGGGATCGCCGACCGTATCGCCGGTCACCGCCGCCTTGTGGGCCTCGGAACCCTTGCCGCCCAGGTTGCCGTCCTCGATGTATTTCTTGGCGTTGTCCCAGGCGCCGCCGCCCGCGGTCATGGAGATGGCGACGTAGAGCCCGGTGACGATGACGCCAAGCAACATCGCCCCGACCGAAGACAGGGCGGCGTCCTTGCCGCCGATCCACCACATCACGAAGAACAGCACGATCGGCGAGAGCACCGGCAGCATCGAGGGGATGATCATCTCCTTGATCGCGGCCTTGGTCAGCATGTCGACGCAGCGGCCGTATTCCGGCTTGCCGGTGCCTTCCATGATGCCCGGGATCTCGCGGAACTGACGGCGCACCTCTTCGACCACGCCGCCGCCGGCACGGCCGACCGCCATCATGCCCATGGCACCGAATAGGAAGGGCAGCAGGCCGCCGATGAAGAGGCCGACCACGACGTAGGGGTTGGCCAGGGAGAAGTTGACCTGGACCCCCTCGAAGAAGGGGAACTCGGCCGCATTGCTCGCGAAATACTCAAGGTCGAGCGTGTAGGCCGCGAAGAGCACCAGCGCACCCAGACCGGCCGAGCCGATGGCATAGCCCTTGGTCACCGCCTTGGTGGTGTTGCCGACCGCATCCAGGGCATCGGTGGTATTGCGGACGTCGCTTTCCAGGTCCGCCATTTCGGCGATGCCGCCGGCGTTGTCGGTCACCGGGCCGTAGGCGTCCAGGGCCACGACCATGCCGGCAAGGGCCAGCATGGTGGTCACCGCGATCGCGATGCCGAAGAGCCCGGCCATCAGGAAGGTGACGATGATGCCGGCCGAGATGATCAGCGCCGGCACGGCGGTCGCTTCCATCGAGACCGC
>JASJAL010000072.1 GCA_030067055.1 Kiloniellales bacterium
AAGAGTCCTTGCCCATGAACCGCAGAAAGTACTGCGCGCTGGAGCCGCCCAGACGGCTGCCCCGGGTTTTCAAGAGGTCGAGCAACCCGACGTAGTCTTCGCTCGGCCAGTCGGCGAAGACCTTGGCGGCGGAGCCATGCTCCGTCGCCAGCTCGCAGAGCAGCCTGGCGTTGTCGCGAACGGTCAGGATCTTCTTCGCGTTGCGCACGATGCGCTCGTCCTTGACTAGGCGGTCCAAGTCGTCGTCGGACATCATCTGCCAGCGCCGCGGTTCGAAGCCCTCGAAGGCGGCCTCGAAGCCCGGCCATTTGTTCTCGATCACCCGCCAGACGAACCCGGCTTGGAAGATTTGCTTGGTCATGCCGGCGAGCCAGCGATCGTCGGGAATCCGCGCCAAAGCCTCGGGGCTCTCGGGCGACGGCAAGAGCGCCTCCACTGCCGCGGCCCCACCCTTGCGCTCGGCGGCAATGTCGAAGAGTTCCTGAAAGCTCCGTGTGGCCATTGCCTTCTGGTATCTAGCTGGAAATAAGCGACCGCCGCTAAGAAACGTGGCCCGCATAGCCGAAAAGCCAAGTCCGAAACGCGGTGCCTCGTCGCCGCGTCAGTCCACCGCGACCTCAGCGTCCTGGTCCTCGTGGCCGTAGTCGGGGAAGGTCGGGTAGAGCGACAGCCGTCGGCCGAGCTGCTGGACCAGCGCAAGCACGCTGTCGATGTGCGGGGTCTCGACGTCGACCATGCGGCCCATCTCCTGGACCACGGTCAGCAGGGCGTCGATCTCCAGGTGCCGGCCGCGCTCCAGATCCTGCAGCATCGAGGTGCGATGCGCGCCGACCTTGGCGGCACCGTTGATCCGCCGCTCGACGTCGACCCGAAAGTGCACCCCGAGGCGCACAGCGATGCGCTGGGCCTCGAGCATCATCTCGCGCGACAGCGCCCGGGTGCCCGGGTCGGTGGCAACCACGTCCAGGGTTTCGCGGGTCAGGGCCGAGATCGGGTTGAAGCAGAGATTGCCCCAGAGCTTCAGCCAGATCTCGTTGCGGATGTGCGGCAGGATCGGCGCCTTGAGACCGCTGGCCACCAGAGCCTCCGACAGGCGCTGACAGCGTTCCGAAGTGCTGCCATCCGGTTCGCCGAGGGCGAACTTGTTGCCGTAGGTATGCTTGATCACGCCGGGCTCGACGATCTCGGTCGCCGGATAGACCACACAGCCGATCGCCCGCTCCGGACCGATCGCGTTCCACTGCCGATCGTCCGGGTCGACGCTGGCCAGACGCAGGTCTGCGTACTGCCCCTCCAGCCCGTGGAAGTACCACCAGGGAACACCGTTCTGGCAGGTCACGACCGCGGTGTTCGGCCCGAGAAGCGGCGCCATCTGCTCGGCGACCTCCCAGGCCTGATGGGCCTTGAGAGCGATGATCACGAAGTCCTGGGGACCGAAATCGGCCGGGTCGTCGCTGGCGGCGATCTCACCCACCCGGGTGTCTTCGCCGATCACCAGCTTCAGGCCTTTCTCGCGGATCGCGGCCAGATGCCCGCCGCGCGCGATGGCCGATACCTCGACCCCCTCGACCTGCGCCAGCTCGACCGCGAGGTACCCGCCGATCGCCCCGGCCCCGTAAATGCAGACCTTCACCTTGCCTTCCTCCCCTTGTCGCGGCATCTGCAACTGACCGACGCTACCACCGGAGTCCGCCGACGCCATAGAGCCAAGGCGATCACAGCCAGGAGTCCAATGCGGTCACGCAACCTGCCCCGCCTGTGCACGGAACCACTCGGCAACCCGTGCCCTCCAGTCCTGCCGCCCTGATGCGTCGGGAAGGAGAAGACTTAGTCTCTTGCCTGTCGGCACCTTGAGGGCGAAGGGCGCGACCAGATCGCCCCGCGCCATGGCCGGCGCGACCAGCGCCTCGTGGCCCATCAGGACGCCGGCGCCGTCGACCGCCGCTTCCAGCGCCAGGCTGTAGAGAGAGAAGTGCGGCCCGGCGGCGCCGTCGACCTCCATCGCACCAGCCGACTCCAGCCAAAGCAGCCAGTCGTTCTGCCAAGCGGCGTCGTGCAGCAGCACCTGCCCGGCCAGATCCGCGGGCCGGCGCAGCGGCTTCCCGGCCTCGAGCAGTGCCGGGCTGCAGACCGGAAAGATCAGGTCCTCGGCAAGATGGATGGCCTCAGCTCCCGGACGGTTACCCTCGGTGTAGAAGAGCGCCAGATCGTAGAGTTCCCGGGCGAAGTCTGGAGGCGCTTCCAGGGCGGAGATCGAGACCCGGCCTCCGGGACAGAGCGCCGCCAGGGCCGCGCGGCGCGGCGAGAGCCAGAGTTGAGCCAGCGCGGGCAGGGCCGCCACCCGCAGCTCGGCCGGACCGACCGACTCCTTGAGCTCGCGCACCGCTGATCCCAGCGCATCGAAGGCTTCGATGAAGGCCGGCAGCGCCCCACGGGCGCCGTCGGTCAAGCGCAAGCCCTGGCTCAGGCGCCGGAACAGCGGTGTCCCGAGCCAGGCCTCCAGGGCTTTGACCTGCTGGGCCACGGCCCCCGGCGTCACGTTCAGCTCCTCCGCGGCGCGGGCGAAGCTCTCGTGCCGGGCCGCCGCCTCGAAGGCGCGGAGGGTGTTCAGGGCCGGCAAGCCGGGACGGGGTGCCTTGAGCGGCATGAATTAGACCTAGATTTTCTATGCCTTGGCGGCAGACTATCTCGTTTGCAGCCCGGGCGCCAAGCCATGCCCCTTCCCATCCAGGCTGAGGAGCCTCTGACGGAACCGGCAGACCTGTCATCTCCCCTGGCCTTCAGACACCCTGCATAGGCGTGGTATACGGCTTCTCTATCGGCCTCATCTGCGCTGCCATCTGGTTCTAGGAGGAACTATGCGAACGCTTGTCATCATCCTTGTGTGCCTCCTGGCGACTCCGGTTCAAGCTCAGGCTGACCGTTCGGTGGCCTATCTCGAGGCACTGTGCGAGGCCCCCAAGACCAGCGGAAAGTACGCATTCTGCCTGGGCTTCCTCACAGGGGTAGCTGACACACTTGCCCTGGAAACCCCAGAACAGTCTCCCGTCATCTGCATGCCGGGCAAGGCCACCCAGGAAGATGTGGTTACGGTCTTCCAGACCTGGGCCGAGGATCTCGGCACGATGGCCCCGCACGTCCATATGGGCGAAGGGGCGAACCAAGCTATAAAGGCTGCCTTCCCCTGTCCGAAGCCGGAGTAAATTGATCCAGCCGGACCGGTCTCTTCTGGACGGGCTGAGGGCTCTGGCCTGTGCTCGGCGTCGCGGCCTGGAAGGCTGACGCAATCGACTGGGCAGCCCTGCTAGATCGCCTCTTGGCCAGCATCCAGGCCTAGAATTCCTATGCCTCGGCCCCAGATCATCTGAGTTGCGTGGGTCCAAGCCGTTATGGATTCTCCCCGGATGGAAACGACAGCAATAGCAAGCAAGCCCTGGCTGCCTCCCGAGTGTGCGAGGGCGATTGCCGATATCGAAGCCTCCCTGTCTTTGGATGATCGGGAAGCTATGGAAGCCCAGCTGTTCCGGCTCGTTGAAGACCATGAGCGGCTGATGGACCTGGAGAGTCTCGGCCTCAACGCCGGCACCAACGTGATGAACCCGCGCGCCGCGGCCCTGCTCGGGCGTTCGCTCGGCAACCGGCCGAGCCTCGGCTATCCCGGCGACAAATACGAGATGGGCATGGAGTACGCCGAGCGGATCGAGGTCCTGGCCGAAAGCCTGACGAAGCAGCTTTTCGGCGCGCCCTACGCCGAGATCCGCGTGCCCTCGGGCGCGATCGCGAACCTTTACGCCTTCATGGCCACCTGCCGTCCCGGCGACCGGATCCTCGCCTTCAGCGGCGAGATGGGCGGCCACGTTACCCACCACGCCGCCGGCTGCGCCGGGCTCTACGGCCTGGAGATCCATCCGGTCCCCTACGACGGCGCCCGGATGACCATCGACCTCGACCGCCTGCGCGAAGAGGCCCGCCGCTTGCGGCCCAAGCTGATCACCCTGGCCGGCAGCCTTTGCCTCTTCCCCTATCCGGTGACCGAGGTCCGGGCCATCGCCGACGAGGTCGGAGCTCTGGTCCTCTATGACGCGGCCCACATGGGAGGCATGATCGCCGGCAAACGCTTCCAGGACCCTCTGGCCGAGGGCGCCCAGCTCATGACCCTGTCGACCTACAAGGCCTTCGGCGGCCCGCCTTCCGGCCTGGTCCTGACCACGGAGGCGGATTTGGCCGAGAGAATCGACAAGATCGCCTTCCCAGGCATGACAGCAAACTTCGACCTGGGTAAGACCGCGGCCCTGGTGCTGTCGATCCTCGACCTGCTGGAGTTCGGCGAGGCCTACGCCGCGCAGTGCATCGCCAACGCCCGGGCCCTGGGTGAGGCGCTCGCAGCCGAGGGCGTCGAGGTGCACGGGGTCGAAGGCCGCGGCCACACCGAGAGCCACCACCTGGCACTGCCCGCGGCGCCTTACGGCGGCGGCCAGACCGCCGCCAAGCACCTCGCCAGGGCAAGGGTCCTGCTCTGTGGCATCGGCCTGCCCCTGCCGCCGGTGGAAGGCGACCTCAACGGCCTGCGCCTCGGCACTCAGGAACTCACCCGCTGGGGCCTAAAGGAATCCGATATGGAAGCGGTCGCGCGCTTTATCGCCCGGGTCCTGGTCCGGGAGGAGGCGCCGGAATTCCTGGCCCCCGAGATCATCGGCTTCCGGAAGGACTTCCAGGCGCTGCACTACGTGAGGTAACGGCGTCGGCCGCGACCTATCCGGCCAAGGCGGTCTCCACGAGCCGGAGGGATCTGCCGTCCAGCGGCAGGGCCAGCGCCGCTTGCTGCCCCCGCTCCGACATCTTGCGCCAGGTCTTGCGCAGGATATCGACCAGCTTGGCCTCGTCATGGCCCTCGGAGAAGGCCGCGAAGTGATGCGCCAGGAAGACCAGGCAGGCGACGTCCTCCAGGGCCTGGGAGTCCGGGTCCTGCTTCAGGCGCTCCTTGCGCAGCAGGGCGCCGACCCGGGCGATGAAGGCCTCCTCGAAGCCGAGGTCCCGAAGGATTTCGGCCGCCCGATCGGCATGAAAGGCCTTCAGGTCGCGGCGCCAGGTGAGATAGCCGACCCGGCCCTCCGGATAGCTCTTGCGCGGGATCCGCCAGCGCTCCAGGTGCTGCGCCCGCGCAGCCAGCCGCAGCTCTGCCGAAGCCTCAGGATGGAGCTCGGTGAGAAAGGCGCTCATCCGGCGGCCGTAGAGCAGCTCCTTGGGTTCCGGACCCTCGGCGCCCTCTTCCAGGTTCGGGTCGGCGGCGTTTGCGCGGTCGAAGGCGGCGAAGGCAGCCGCCAGGTCGGGCGCGTCCGAAGCCCTCGCCTCGCAAGCTAACTGTTGACCAGGCATGCGTCCTCTCCTTGATGCGTTCCGACTGTCTGACCGGCTTCGGCCATAGCCTGCACCGCCGAGTCCAGGATCAATGTGTCGGTCCAGGCGGCGGCGCCGATCGGCCCGAGATAGCGGGCCTCGCGCCCAGAGGACTCGATCAGGTCCGGAACGTCCTCGCGGGCATGGCGGCCCTGTTCCGAAAAGCAGCCGGCAATCACGATCCGGCGTTCCGGCGCCGCGGCCAGGACTTCATCGAGGGCCGGCGGTTCCTCCAGGAAGGCGCAGGCGATCCGAATATGCCCGGCAGCACGCCCGATCTGCCGGGCCAGGCGCTGGGTTGCCTTGCGCGAGGCGGGGTTCCGGCGCGAGCCGTGACCGACGAGGATCAGCGCCAGATCGCGCTCCGACCAGCCCGCGCGCCGTGCCTCCTGCTCGGCGGCGGCTAGAAGTCCGGGCGCCAGCCAGGGATGCCTCCCCAGCGGCCGGCAAAGGCTGAACCTCGACGCCCCACCGAGATCCTGCAGACGATCTTTCAGGGCATCGAAAGTCGTGCCCTCCGAGAGCAGCAGTGGAACCACGCAGATCCGCTCGCTGGTCAGGTCCGCGACCACCTCCTCGAGTCGCGGTGTACCGTAGATCACCGCGCCCGCAGTCTCGGCGCACCCCAATTGGCGGCCGAGCGCGGCGGCGCGCAAGGCCAGATCTTCGCCGCTGCCCGGGCTGCCGTGTGCGCAGAGCAGCAGCGCCGTCGAGGCGGGCGGCACCCTAGTGGCTGGTGCCGTCGGAAAAAGTGATCTTGTTCCAGACATTGTACTTTCCCGAAGGCTTGGACATCGGCAAGCGCTTGACCTCCTCCAAGGTCTCGGCGTCGTAGATCACGATCGCGCCGTCCTGCTCCCAGATCGACAGGATCGCGTGGCTGCCGTCGCGATCGAACTCGACATGGGCCGCGGTCTTGCCCGGCGCGGGCTGCAGGGTTCGCGCGATTTCCAGGGTTTCCTTGTCGATGACGTGGACCAGGTCGCGGTGCGGCCCGAAGAAGACATCGGTCCAGGCGTAGCGCGTGTTCTCGTGGCTGCGCAGGAAGAAGCCCGGTCCCTTTGTCTCGATGGTCCTCACGATCGACCAGTCCTTCAGGTCGATGACGCTCAGGCGGGCCTCCTTGATGTGCGGCGTCGCCATCACCTGCCGACCCCGATAGGTCCAGGCAATGCCCGAGCCCAGGTGCGGCAGGCCGGGCAGGTCGATCCGCGCGATGTCGCGTCCGACGTTGAGGTTGACCACCACCGCGCTCTGGCCGTCGCGCGCCGAGCCGATGAGATTGCGGTAGTCGGGCGTGAAGAAGAAGTCGTCCAGGGGCTCCGGCGCCTCGATGCGGCGCAGGGCGAAGAGGCCCGATTCCTTGGCCAGCGCCTCCTGCATTCCGGCCTCGTTGGAATGGACCAGACCGCTGAAGACCGGCGGCGCCTCGGGATCGGTGGCGACCTCCCAGATCTCCGGCACGTCCTTGAGCGCGGCGACGAAGCTCTTGCGTGGCCGGGCCTGGTAGACGGCCGAGACCCGCGAGGGGTTGCCCCAGCGGTCCTCGGCCGGGATAACCTTCTCAACGGAGAGGTCCTCGGCGCTGAGCAGCACCAAGCTGTGCGGCAGGTAGTTGGCGACGGCGATGTGCAGGCCGTCCTCGGAGATCGCGATGTTGCGCGAGTTGATGCCGGCGCGGACCTCGGCGACCGTCGTCAGGGCGTAGAGGTCGAACTTAGTCACCCACCCGTCCCGCGACATGAAGAAGACGTAGCGCCCGTCCGGCGTGAACTTCGGTCCGCCGTGCAGGGCGAAGCGGGTCGGGAAGCGGTGCAGCGGCTCGAAGCGGTCGCCGTCCAGAATGGTCGCGTGGTGGTCGCCGGTCTCGACCACGACGAAGAGGTTCAGCGGATCGGCGTCGAAGGCCGGCTTTTCGACCCCGGCCGAGGTCCCGTCGTAGCTTCGGCTGGCTTCGATCTCGGCGACGCCCCAGGTCGGCAGCTCGGGAAGCGGCGTGTAGATCAGGGCGATAAGGGCCTCGATCTCCTCTGCGCTCAGTGTTTCGGCGAAGGCGGGCATCTGGGTCGCGACCCGGCCCTCGGCGACGACCGTCGCCGCCTTGGCCCGTTTGAGGCGGCGCAGGTTCTCGGGCAACAGGGCCGGCCCGGTCCCACCCAGGCGATCGGCGCCGTGACAGGAAGCGCAATGCTCGGCGTAGAGCGCAGCGTCGGCCTCGCCCGCCGCGAGCGGCGCGGTCCAACCCAGCAGGGGCAGGAGCAGGCTAAGCGCGCAGGCGAGGCGCTTCATGCTTGCGTCCTCTGTAGGGTGTCACGGTCAGGCGCTCGCCGCCGTCCTCGACGCCGATCTCCGCGTCGCTCAGGTAGCAGGCGGGATCTTCCGCCCAGGGATCGCCGGTCAGCTGCAGGGCGCGGACCCGGGTGTTGCCGCCGCAGATGTCGAAGTGCCGGCAGGCGCCGCAGCGGCCCTTGACCCGGCGCGGACGTTGCTTGAGTCCGGCCATGATCGGATCGGAGAGGTCGGTCCAGATCTCCGAGAAGCGCCGTTCCTTGACGTTGCCCAGGCTGTAGTGCCACCAGAAGGTGTCTGGATGGACGTTGCCCAGGTTGTCGATGTTGGCGACGTTAACTCCCGAGGCGTTGCCGCCCCACTGGGCAAGCTTGGCACCGATGTGCTCGGCCAGTTCGGGAAAGCGGCGCCGGACCCAGAACAGCAGGTAGACCCCGTCGGCGTCGTTGTTGCCGGTCACGAATTCCTTGTGACGCCCGGCTTTGGCATCGGCCCAGGCCCGCTCGAAGAGCAGATCCATGGCGTCGCGGGTCACCTGCCAGCGGGCATCGTCGCCCCGGTTCTTGTTGCCGCGGCCGGCATAGACCAGGTGCGAAAGGTAGAACTTGTCGACGCCCTCGGCCTCCGCGAGATCGAGCAGGGCCGGCAGCTGGTGTGCGTTGTCCAGGGTCATGGTGAAGCGCAGGCCGACCTTAATACCCCGGTCGCGGCAGAGCCGAACGGCGGCCAGGGAGTCGGCAAAGGCCCCGTCGCGGCCGCGGAAGCGGTCGTGGGTCTCGCCCAGACCGTCGAGCGAGATCCCAACATAGTCGTAGCCGATGTCCTGAATCTGCTCGATATTGCTGTCGTCGATCAAGGTGCCGTTGGAGGACAGGCCGACGTAGAAGCCCAGGTCCTTGGCCCGCCGGGAGATCTCGAAGATGTCCGGCCGCAGGAGCGGCTCGCCGCCCGAGAGGATCAGCACCGGCACGCGGAAGGCCTTGAGGTCGTCCATCACGCCGAAGACCTCTTCGGTCGAGAGCTCGCCCGGAAAGTCGACGTCCCCCGAGATCGAATAGCAATGCTTGCACAGCAGGTTGCAGCGCCGGATCAGGTTCCAGATCACCACCGGGCCCGGCGGGTTGCGCTTCGGCCCCAGCGGGGACGGCGCCGCAATCTCCTGCATGAACTGACTGAGTCGGAACATCTGGCTCTCCTCAGGCCGCAATCCGCAGGCCGGTCTTCTTCAGGATGCGGGTGCTGTAGACCACCTCGTGGCCGCGCGAGGCCGGGCCCAGCAGGTTCGCGATGCGGACGACCTTGTCCTCGACCTCGTCGCGGCCGCGGCCGTGGACCATGGCGAAGAGGTTGTAGGGCCAGAGCGGCAGATGCCGCGGCCGGTGATAGCAGTGACTGACGAAGTCCAGCGCACCGACCGCGGGCCCCAGTTCCGCGATCCTGGTATCCTCGACGTCCCAGACGCTCATCCCGTTGGCGGTCCAGCCCAGGGCGTAGTGATTGGGCACGGCACCGATCCGCCGAACCACGCCTCTTTCCTGCATCCGGCGCAGGCGGTCCATCACCTCTTCCGCCGCTACGCCCAGCGTCTCCGCCAGGGCGTGATAGGGGCGCGGCACCAGCGGCAGGCCGGTTTGGGTGGCGGCGATGATCCGGCGATCCAGGTCATCCAGCACGGCTCACACCTCCACCTTCAAACCGATGAAGTATTCGTCCAGCTTGGGCATGCGATACACGGTCAGGTCGGTCTCGGCCTCGATTGCCGCCGCGACCTCCTCGATGCGCGCGGGGTCGTCGCTCGCCAGGACGAACCACATGTTGAGGTCGTGGTCGCGGGCGTAGTTGTGGGCGACCTCGGGGTAAGCGTTGACCTGTTCCGCGACCGCGTCGAAGCGGGTCGCCGGCACCGCCATGCCGCAAAGGCAGACCGCGCCGCCCAGGCGCTCGGCGTTGAACAGGGGCGCAAAGCGACTGAGCGCACCGGTCTCGACCAGCCGGCCGAGGCGCGCGATCAGCTCCGCCTCCTCGATGCCGAAGGCCACCGCCGCCTCGGCATAGGGCCGCTCGCAGACCGGAAAGCCGCCCTGCAGGCCGTTGACGATCTGCCGGTCGAGGCTGTCCAGCGCCACCTTCATGCCGCCACCCCCTCGGTTTCGCCGGAGAAGCGGGCACCGCGCTGTTTGAAGCAACGTCGGCTGAACAGCACGGCCTGCGGCAGCTCCCAGGTCCCCGCGACCTCGTTCAGCAAGTCGATCTGCTCTTCGACGGTGCTCCGGTCGCGGCCGTGGATCATGCAGAAGAGGTTGTAGGGCCAGCGCGGCCGGCGTCGCGGCCGCCGATAGCAAAGCGTGACGAAGGGTTGGCCGGCGAAGGCGGCCGCGACTTGCTCGATGCTGTCGTCCGGAACGTCCCAGACCGCCATGGCGTTGGCCCGGTAGCCGAGACTGCGGTGCCGGACGACCAGGCCGAAGCGGGAGATGACACCGCCCTCGCAGAGCCGACGCAGGCGGTCGAGCACGGCGTCCTCGCTCCAAGCGAGGGTCTCCGCTACAGCGGCGAAGGGTCGCGGCACCAAGGACAGACCGTTCTCGATGGCCGAGAGCAGCCGGCGGTCTTGGGCGTCGGGCTCGATTGCCGGCGTGGTCCCGTTCGCAGCCTCGCTGCGCGAGAAATCGTGCTTGCCGTGGAGACCGAAGCCCAGATCGATGTGGTAGGCCCGCTCCAGGGGCAGGTCGAGCACCTCGAGGCCGCTGTCCCCGGCGATGCGCGCCAGGGTCGCCGCTACGGTCGGGCGATCGGGCGCCGTCACGACGAACCAGAGATTGAGCTCGTGCTCGCGTTCGTAGTTGTGATTGACCGCGGGCTCGGCGTTCACCCGCTCGGCCACGGTCTCTAGGCGCGCCGGAGGCACGGCCATGGCCGCCAGGGTGCTGGCGCCCGCCGTGTTGGGCCGCACCACGGCGCCGATCCGGGAGATCAAGCCGCGGCACAGAAAGTCTTCGAGCTGCTCCAACACAGCCGATTCCTCGACCTCCAGCGCCGAAGCCAGGACCGCGTAGGGGCGCGCCACCAGCGGAAAGTCCCGCTGCCAGCGGTCTAGCAGTGACAGCTCGATTGAGGTCAGCGTCTCGATCATAGGCCGAGCTTCTGGGCGCGGGCGGTGAAGAAGATGCCGCTGGGCTTGGCCATCGGCAGCTCAGCCAGCTTCTCGAAGGTCCGGGTGTCGTAGACCTCGACCTTGTCGGCGTCGCGGACCGAGATCCAAACCTCGTGGCCGCGCGGCGTGAACTCCAGGTGCAGGACCGCCGGACCCGGCTCGAAGGCGTGGATCACCTCGAGGCTCGGTACGTCGACGACCTGCACGGTGTCGTTCCGGGGATGGGCGAAGTTGACCCAGACCTGGCGGCCATCCGGCCGGGCCACGGCGAAGATCGGCTGGCCGTGGACCGGGACCCGGCCGAGTTCGGCAAAGCTGTCGGCGTCGACCGCCAGCAACTCGTGACGGCCGACCGCCGGCAGGATGAAGCGGTCGCCGGCCCGCGCCCAGCCCTCGAGGTGCGGCATCTTGTAGACCGGCAGCTTCTCCTCGCCCCGGCCGTAACCGTCGAGAATCCGCTGGACCCTGGGCGGCTCAGCCCAAAGATCGATGTGTGCAAGACCGTCCTCGCCGAAGAGTCCGGCAATGTAGTGCCGGCCGTCGCCGGTGATCAGGGCGTCGTAGGGCAGTTCACCGATGTCTTTGTACTTCGTGACCTGGGGCGTCTTGCCTGCGGAGAAGTCCGCGACCCAGATCTCGCCGCCGTCGTAGAGCGTGAAGACGAAACGCCGGCCCGGCGCGTCGACCAGGCCCACGGTCTTCGAGCGGGCGCCGCTGGGGCCGTAGTCGGCCGGGATGTCGGCTACCGGGTCCAGGGTTGCGGCGTCGAAGACACGGACCCCGCCTGGCTCGTAGTTGGAGACCGCGATCAGCCTGC
The DNA here is from genome assembly GCA_030067055.1 of Kiloniellales bacterium. The sequence goes on from JASJAL010000072.1 coordinate 11,658, forward strand.
CGTCGTCGGAGATCGCGCCACCGATCGAGTTACCGGCCTGCACGATCCGCTTGGCGATGCTCCGGGTCAGCAGATCCACCTTGGTCAGCCCACCGTCGCGGCCGAAGACGTAGGCGTAGCGCTGATCTGGCGAGAAGACGGCCGAGGCGTGGGAGAGATCGCCCAGGCCTTCGATTCGGCCAAGCGATCGCCGCCTGCTTGTGTCGACGATTTGCAAGGAGCCGCTGGCGCGCTCGACCACGATGCCGAGGTCACCGGTGCCGCGCAGCTCGCCGGCACCGAGACCGCTCGTCGGCGCCAAGGCCAGAATGAAGAGCGATATCAGGGTCGCGAGCCGCGTCATTCGATGGTTCCTTGCTTCAGGGCGCGGGCGATCCATAAGGCCTCGGCCTCGCTGAGCTGGCCGCGCCAGGGCGGCATCGGCGTGCCGGGAATCCCGTCGAGGATGACCTCGGCCAGCGCTTCGGCCTCGGCACCGGCCAAGGCATCCGGCAGCAGGGGCCGGCCGAGCCCGCCCTTCAAAGTCATGCCGTGGCAGGAGCCGCAGTCCTGCCGTACCAGGTAAGCCAGCGCGGCCTGGCGCTCGGGCGAAGGCGCCTCGTCCGCGACGGCGGCAACCACGCAGGCGATGAGAGCGATCGCGCTACCGGCCGGAAGCCACGAGAGGCTCTTCGCCATCGTCGGTCGCTCCCAGAGTGGCGCCGATGGCTGCCACCTTGCCGATAATGAACAGGACCGGGCCTTCAAAGTCCGCCTTCAGTACCGCCGCGGACAAGGCACTCAGTTTGGACAGCAGACGCCGCTCTCGGGGCGTCGTGCCATTGTTGACCGCGAGCGCCGGCGTATCGGCCGGCAAACCGTGCGCCATCAACTCCTCTGCGATCTGCCCGATGTGCGCCCGGCCCATGTAGACGACGAGGGTTGTCTCCGCGTCGGCCAGACCCGCCCAGTCCAGATCGAGCGGCTGGTCCTCGCGGCAGTGTCCGGTCAGGTAGCGCACCCCGGTCGCAAGGCCCCGGTGGGTCAAAGGTACGCGGGCCTGAGCCGCGCAGCCTTGGGCCGAGGTGATGCCAGGAATAACTTCGTAGGGGATGCCGCGCACCGAAAGCGCGGCCGCTTCCTCGCTGCCCCGCCCGAAGACGAAGGGATCGCCGCCCTTGAGGCGAACGACCCGGCGGCCGCTTTCGGCGAGTCGAATGAGCAGGGCGTTGATCTCGGCCTGCGGAACGGGATGGTGTCCGGGCTGCTTGCCGACGTAGATCCTCGCCGCACCTGCTGGCGCCATGGCCAGGATCTCTTCTGAGACGAGTCGGTCGTAGACGACGACCTCGGCGCATTCCAGGCATCGCAGCGCCTTTAGGGTGAGCAGGTCCGGATCGCCCGGACCCGCGCCGACCAGAAACACTCGTCCAACGTCCTGCATCAGAGCCTCGCCTCCACCGCTCTTCTTCCTTAGAAGGGCGGCGAGCCGAAACCCGCCGCCCGTCTAGGCTTCAACACGCTCAGTAGACGTCTTTGCGCGTGTTGTAGACGTTGAACTTCCCAGTCGGCGTCTTCAGCCGCGGGTCCTTGATGACATGCTTCATCTTGAGGGTCTTGTCGTCGACGACCACGATGGCCGACTCCTGGTCCACGCCGTTCCAGACCGAGAACCAAATTTCGTCGCCGGCCCGGTTGAACTCGCCCTGCACCACCCGGCGCACGCCTTCGCTGATGCCCGACCATTCGCCGATCGGCAGCACGGTGTACTCCGGCTCCTCCTTGGTCAGGTCGGCAATCTTGAAGACCGCGACCGAAGAGGCGATCTCCGCTTCCGGGTTGAGCGGCGTGTCGACGTAGAGATGCTCTGACTCCGGATGGGTCTTGACGAAGAGCGAGCCGCCGCCCTGGCCCTCGAGGGTCTGTACCACCTTCCAGGCGTGCTCCTTGTTTTTCTCGGGATCGGTGCCGATCAAGGAGATGGTCTCGTCGCCCAGGTGGCTGGTGACCCAGACCGGTCCGAAGGTCGGGTGCACGATGTTGGCGCCGCGGCCCGGGTGCGGCTTGATGCCGCCGGACTCGATTACGTCGACCAGAACGCCTTCCTTGGTGTCGACGATGGCGACCTTGTCCCGGGCATTGGCCGCGACCAAGAAGTAGCGGCCGGTGGAGTCGAACCCGCCGTCGTGCAGGAAGCGCTCGGCCTCGATTGCCGTCACCTTCAGGTTCTTGATGTCCTGATAGTCGACCATCAGGATCTGCCCGGTTTCCTTGACGTTGACGATGAACTCGGGCCGGTAGTGCGAGGCGACGATGGCGGCGACCCGCGGCTCCGGATGGTATTCCTGGGTGTCGTAGACCATGCCCCGGGTGGACATGATCTTGAGCGGCTCAAGGGTGGCGCCGTCCATGATCACGTACTGCGGCGGCCAGTAGGATCCGGCGATGGCGTATTTGTCCTCCCAGCCCTCCATCTTGGAAGTTTCGACCGAGCGCGCCTCCGAGCCGATCTTCAGCTCGGCCACCGTCTGCGGCTCCTCCATCCAGAGGTCGATCAGGTTAATCTTGGCGTCGCGGCCGATGACGAAAAGATAGCGGCCGGAGGCCGAGAGCCGGGAGATGTGGACCGCGTAGCCGGTCGGGATCACCGCAACGATCTCCTTAGAGCCGCCCGTGATCAGAGCAACTTCGCCGGTGTCGCGCAGCGTCACCGAGAACAAGTTCTCTATGTCGAAGTCGTTCATCTTCTCGGTCGGCCGATCCTCGACCGGGATGTGGACCTTCCAAGTCTCCTTCATCTCGGCCATGCCGAACTCTGGCGGCGCCGTCGGCTCGTTCAGCAAATAACGAGCCATGAGATCGATGTCTTTCTCGTTGAGGTCGCCCGAGGTGCCCCAGTTCGGCATCCCGCCTGGGGAGCCGTAGGTGATGAAATCTCGGAGGTACTCGTAGCCCTTTTCCCGCGTGAGTTCGGTGGTCAGGGCCGATCCGGTAGCGCCCTTGCGCAGCACGCCGTGGCAGCCGGCGCAGCGCTCGAAGTAAATCTGGTTGGCGCGGTTGAACTCTTCCTGAGTCATGGAGGGCACGCCCTCCTTGGCGCCGGGCGCTTCGAGCTCGCCTTCCTTCAAGACGTCGAGGCTGGGCTCGTATTTCCCGCCGGGCGTGGTCTCGTGCTTCTTGACGTCGGCGGGCGACGGTGACTGCGCAGCGGCTGGAAGCGCCAGGCCGAGCGACAGGACGAAGGGCAACGCGAGAGACGACAACAGCGCCGCCTTTCGCTGGGCAATGCTAGGAATCATGCTCTTTCTCCCAGGACACATGGAGCGATCTTAGGTTGCAGCGCAGCACTGCAAGCTGCCTTGACTTCGGTCAAAAACACACGCCGCACCGCGATTGATCTTGGTCAAGGTCCGGCCTCGAACCCGGGTTAGTGTCCTCCAATGTCGCTTGCCCGCACCCTTTCGCGCTCTGCCGCCGCGATCTTGGTGGTGCTGCTGCCGCTGACCACCTCTCGAGTTGCGGCGGGCGCCGATAGCGACGTCGCCGCCGAGCTTTTCGGATTGCCGAAATCATCCTTGAGCGTGAGCGCCTTCGACGGCAAGCCACCGGCCGCCGAGGTGCGCCACGATGGCCGTTTGCTGGGCTACCTGGCATCCAGTCAGGCAGCCATCGGTTCGGTGGGCTATTCGGGCAAGCCAGTCGACGTATGGCTGGCGATCGACCTGGAGGCCCGAGTGGTCGGCGCAAAGCTGATCGCTCACCAGGAACCGATCCTTGTGATTGGCGTCACCCCCGAGGACCTCGAGGCTTACGTCTCCGGCTTCGCCGGCCTGGATCTAGAGACGGGCCAGCTCACAAAGGCCGCGGAAGACCGCACCCTGCCCGACGCCGTCGCCGGTGCCACGGTCTCCAGCGCGGTCATCAAGGACGCGATCCTGCGCAGCGGCCGGGCCGTCGCCTCGGCCCGCGGGTTCCTGGGCGGCCCGGCCGCAGGACCGCAACTCGATCGCAGCAGCTTCGCCCCGGCTGACTGGCAAACGCTTCTCGACCGCGGGGCATTGGTTCGGCGCAACGTCACCCGCGGCGAAGTTGCCGACCTCCTCGGCCAGGCGCCTCCGAGCGGGCCCGAGGCCGGTGAGACCTTCATCACTCTCCTTGCCGGCCTAGCCACGCCACCGAGTGTCGGCCAGAATCTGCTTGGCCGGCGGACCTACGAGTCGCTGTTGGCCGAGATGGGCGCACAAGACGATTTGCTGCTGATCGCGGCCGAGGGGCTCTATTCCTTCAAGGGCACAGACTACCGCCGCAGCGGGATCTTTGAGCGCATCGAACTGCGCCAGGACGCCCTCACCATCAAGCTGACGAGAGACTCCTATCTCAACGTCGAAGCATTCAGCGCCGAGGGCGCACCGGAGCTGCGCGAGATCGGAGTCTTCAAGTTACCGGCGACCAGTGGCTTCGACCCGGTTCGGCCCTGGGAACTGGTGCTCCTGGTGAACCGAGAGGCCGCTTCGGGCGAAATGGTCGCAGCGACCTTTCCGCTGCGCTATCAGCCGCCGGATTGGCTTTTCCTCGACCGCGGCGCGGTGGCTCCAACCGCAGCCGCGCCGCAGGAGGCCACCCTATGGCAAGAGATCTGGCGGGACCGTGTCTTCGAAATCGCGGCCTTGGCCGTTCTCCTGCTAGTCCTCACCGTAATTCTGACGTTTCAGGACTCCCTCGCCCGGCGCTACCAACTTTACCGTCGGGTCCGGATCGGCTTTCTGGTCGTCACGCTGGTCTGGCTGGGCTGGATCGCCGGGGCGCAGCTCTCGGTGGTCAACGTCCTGACCTTCGTCCAGGCGCTGCTGACCGGGTTCCAATGGGAGCTTTTCCTGCTCGACCCTCTGATCTTTGTGCTCTGGGGCTTCGTCGCGGTCGGCTTGCTGTTCTGGGGCCGCGGCGTCTTTTGCGGGTGGCTCTGCCCCTTCGGTGCCCTGCAAGAACTGCTGAACATGGCGGCGCAGCGTCTGCGCGTCCCGCAGATCCCGATTCCCTTCGCCCTGCACGAGCGACTTTGGCCGATCAAATACATCCTCTTCCTGGGCCTTTTCGCCATCTCGCTGCATTCCGTGACCCTGGCCTTCCGCTTCGCCGAGATCGAGCCCTTCAAGACCGCCATCGCGCTTAAGTTTCTGCGCGACTGGCCCTATCTGCTTTATGCAATCGGATTGCTTGGAGCCGGCCTCTTCGTCCAGCGCTTCTTCTGCCGCTACCTCTGTCCGCTGGGCGCCGCACTGGCAATTCCCGCGCGCCTGCGCATGTTCGAGTGGTTGAAACGCAAGGTGCAGTGCGGCCGGGAATGCCGGATCTGCGCCAGCCGCTGCCCGGTGCAGGCAATCCATCCGCTCGGCCAGATCAACCCCAACGAATGCATCCACTGCCTGAACTGCCAGACGCTTTACTATGACACGACGACTTGCCCGCCCCTGGTGGCGCGTGCCCAGCGGCGCGCGCGGGCCAGTCAGGCTGCGGCGGCGGCAGGACGCAACACAGCGAGTTGAAGCCAAGTCTCGACGATGCTGCCGGGAACGACCAGGAAAGCCGCCGCGCCCGAAAAATTGATCTCGATCAATGAGCCTGACGCCACTTCCGGTTTAGTCTATTCTTTACAGCGAGGATCCAACAAAAAGCTTACGATTTGGGAGTTCGTCATGCACGGCAAACCAGTGGCGGCTGAGATTGCCCGTGAGGCCCTGATTCTCAGGAGCCTGCCACAGGACTTGACGGACGAGCTTCTTGAGACCGCCGTCGGCAGGGCTTACGACCGAGGCGAGACGATCTTCCTCCAGGGCGATCTGGCCAACCACATCTTTATCGTGATCGAAGGTTGGGTGAAGCTCTTCCGCATGACCCCGAACGGAACCGAGGCCGTGGTCGGCGTCTTCACGCAGGGCCGGAGCTTCGCCGAAGCCGCGGTCTTCTCGGGCGTGCCCTATCCGGTCAGCGCCGAGGCGGTCACCGACTGTCAGCTGCTTTCCCTCCCGGCTCAAACCATCCTCGCGCGCATGCGTGCCCGGCCGGAGCTCAGCCTTGCGGTGCTGGCGGCCTCCTTCCAACACCTTCATGGCCTGATCAGTCAAATCGAGCAGTTGAAGGCGCACACCGGTGCCCAGCGCCTGGCCGAGTTCCTTGTCGACCTTTGCCCGGTCGAAACCGGGGCCTGCACCATCACCCTGCCTTACGACAAGTCGCTGATTGCGGGGCGACTGGGCATGAAGCCGGAAAGCCTGTCGCGGGCCTTCGGCCGACTGCGGGAACAGGGCGTGACCGTATCGCACAACCAAGCTGCGATCCGCGACGTGGAAGCTTTGCGCGATTACATCGAGGAAGACCGTGCACTCGCCTGGAGCCGCGCTCAGTAATCCTTTGTTACGAGCGCGCGGCTCAACCCTGAACCAGATGCTGGTAGAGCCGCGGCAAAGCCGCCAGAAGATTCTCGGGCTGGGCCACCACAGCGAAACCGCCCGGGCCGAAAATCCGCCCAAACTGCTCGCGCGCCTTCGAGTCGATGGTCACGCCGAAAACGCTTTGGCCCAGACGGCGCGATTCCTGAATCGCCTTGCGGCTGTCCTCGACACCGTAGCGGCCCTCGTAGTGGTCGAGATCATTCGGCTTGCCGTCAGTCAGGATCAAGAGAAGGCGACGACTGCGTGACCGGGTCTGAAGCTGCTTCGCCACGTGTCTGACCGCCGCCCCCAGGCGAGTGTAGAAGCTCGGCCGCAGCTGCCCGATCCGGGCCTCGACCGCCGGCCCCATGGTTTCCTCGAACGCCTTGCAGCTTTCGACGTAGACCCGGTCCCGCTTGAGCGAAGAGAAAGCGTAGATCGCAGCTTCGTCGCCACAGGCTTCCAGACCCCAGGCAAAGGCGACCAGGGCCTCGCGTGCGACCTCGATAACGCTTCTGCTGCCGACCGCGGATTCGGTCGAGCGGGAACTGTCGAAAAGAATCGCGACGGCGAGATCCCGCTCCGCGGTTCGGGTCGCCCTGTAGACCCGGTCTGTGATCTCGCCGCTGGCGCGGAAATCGACCCGGGCCCGGATCGCGGCATCGATGTCGAGATCATCGCCTTCGGGCTGGCGGGGTAGGATCACGCGCTTCGGCCTCAGCGCCTCGAACTGCCGCTTGACCGCCCGGATCCGTCGCCGGGTAGCGGCTTCGGTCAGGGAGTCTGGAATCGGATCCTCCGCGTCCAGTCGGCTGGCGAGAACCCGGCAATGGTCGGGCCAATAAGCGCCGCGCCGGTAATCCCATTCCGGGTAGAGCAACACGCCCGAGATGCGCTCGCGGTCGACGTCCTGCGGCGCCAGATCGAGGTGAAGCTTGAGCCGCGTCTTCGCGGCCCCGAGATCCCGGCTCAGTGAAAGATGATCGTGATCGTCGGCCGCTTTCTTCGCGGCCTCGAGGTCGTCGTCCTCGACCCGGCGATTCAGGTTCAGAAGCTCGGCCCAGGACAGAAACGTCTCGAAGCGGTTTAGAATGATACTATCCTTGCGCGCCGCTTGATCGCTGGGGCGCCGCTTGCCCCGGAAAAGGCCTTGCTTCTCGGCCTCGCTCGTCGCCTCTTCCTGCTCTCCCGGCTCGTCGTCCTTCGACGGCGCCTGCAGCGTAAGCGGTGTGGCGCCTTCGGGCCACAGCGGCGGTGGCTGGAAGCGCCGGTAGCGGCGCGGCGCAACCAGACCGTCGAGCGGTGCCCCGGGGTCCTGGACCAGCGTGGCGTAGCCCCGCGCCAGCTCACCATCTAGAGGCTGCTTCGGATCCAGCAGGTTTCGGATCACCGTCTCCATCGCGGATTCCTCGACCGACCGACCCGCGACGGCCGGGCGCAACGCCAGGCAGGCAGCGGCCAGTTCGCCGTAGAGGCCCGCCAGACCCGGGCAGGATTCCAGGGTCGCGTCGGTCAAACGGTAGGCTCGGCGCAGGCTCTCGACGTCGGCCTGCAGCGGATCGTCCGCCGGCGCCTTCGTCGGTGGCAGCTCCGAGCAACAGGCCACCAGCCAGAGGTAAAGGCCTTCGTTCATGTCGCGCCGCTGCGAGAGCGCGATTCGAGATGGCAGGCGAAGCGTGTCGCCGTCGAAGGAAAGCTGGCCGAGCGAGGAGCCGGCCTGTGGATCGGAAGCGAAGGCCGGCTTGATTTCCACTTCTCCGGCGCCGCCGAGACCCCGAAAGAAGATGGCGAGGCGGCTCGACATTTCATCGAGGGTCACGCCGGCCCCGTTGTCGGAGGCCTCAGGCTTGTTCCGTTCAAGGACGGCGTGCCACAGCGAACCGACGGCTTCTTCCGGTTCCCAGGGCTTGAAGGAGAGCTTGGCCACGCGCCGGGACGCCGGTCAGCCGTAAACCGCCACGACCAGGTCTCTCAGGCCGCGCTTAACCTCTGCATCATCGCTCAATGGCTGGATCAGCGCGACTTCGATCGCTTGATCGATGGCCATGCCGTCCCGGATCAGGGTGGCGGCATAGACCAGGAGTCGGGTGGAAACCCCTTCCTCCAGGTCCTGGCCCTTCAATGCCCTGAGCTTGCCGCCCAGGCGAACCAGCGGCGTCACACGATCCGGAGTCAAGCCGCTCTCGGCCGCGACGATCTCGACCTCGGCCGCGGCCGGCGGAAAGTCGAACTCCAAAGCCAGGAAGCGCTGCCGCGTGGAGGGCTTCAAGGTCTTCAGGATGTTCTGGTAGCCCGGGTTATAGGAGACCACCAGCATGAAACCCGGCGGTGCCTCGAGAACCTCGCCGGTACGATCGATCGGCAAGATGCGCCGGTCGTCGGTCAGGGGATGCAAGACCACGCTGACGTCTTTGCGGGCCTCGACCACCTCGTCGAGATAGCAGATCGCGCCCTCGCGCACGGCCCGGGTCAGCGGCCCGTCGATCCACAAGGTCTCCTCACCCTTCAGGAGATAGCGGCCGATCAGATCGGCGGCGCTGAGGTCGTCGTGGCAGGCAACCGTATGGATTGGCCGTCCCAGACGGGAGGCCATGTGGGTGACAAAGCGGGTCTTTCCGCAGCCGGTCGGCCCTTTCAGCAGCAGGGGCAGGCGGTTACGGAAGGCGGCTTCGAAGACGGCGCACTCTCCGGCGAGCGGCAGGTAGAAGGGGGCATCATTGCCCCCTTCCCCTGCGAGCCCGGCCGGACTTGCGGCGTCCATGGACATCTATTCCGCAGGAGCCG